>JAIVYW010000311.1:0-2729 GCA_048635215.1 Candidatus Atribacteria bacterium | reverse complement strand
CTACTGGCAAAAATCACCACAAAAAACATTAGAATATGGCTATCAAGCTTTAGAGTTATCCCAAAAACTAGATTACATCGAAGGGGAGGCACAAGCTTTAAAAATAATTGGTGGAGGATATTACTACACTAGCCCAACAACCAGTTGCGGCAATGCGATCTTCGCCATGAAGCCGAAGGGGAAATTTTTCAGGACGATCTTCTTGTCCCTGTCCTTTTCGGGGTCCATTGATCCTGTATCAAGTAAAATGAAGGCAAGTACAGCCAGGAACGCGATCACCGAACCCGCTGTCAATGTCACCCGGTACTGATGCAGCTCCAATGATACAAATTTCGCGGCATAGCCGTATAATAAACCGCTCATCACATTTCCGAAGATTCCGGAAGCAAGCGCCAATGCGAAGGAGATGGAAAAGATATGTGTCCGCTCCTTTTCACCGGAATTCCTCATAAAAAAGGGAGGGCCGACTACCATGATCACAGCAAAAAATATTCCTCTGAAAAATGAAGCGGTCATGATAACAGGCTTGGTCGTGCCGAATGTCAGAGCGAGGAAGCTCAGCATAAGGAGGAATGGGATTATCAGAAGTATTTTTCTCAACTTCATTTTTGCCATGATCAATGCGAGGGGGATCGAAAAGAGGGCCTGGCCTAATGATGATATCGAGAGCGTGCTGCCGATAAAACCTTCGGCGTATCCGGCTTCCTTCAAGTAGAGATTGAACATGAGCATGAAGACAGATTGTCCGATCCCGATAAAGAAAGTGCCCGCGAGAAAGAGTCTGACATTCCTTGAAAACAGGGATAAGCTGTGGAAATAATCCCTCATTTCCTCTATAACTTTACTCACTCATATCCTTTGATCTTCGCTACTATCTCTTTGGATGAATATCCATCCCCATATGCTTTTAAGTATTTTTTCATTTGCTTATGCATCGCTGGGTCAGAAAAGATTTTATCTATTGTTGAATACATCCGCTGCTCATTTGTACCGCATAAAATGCCTGCACCGCTATCAATGATCTCCGGCCTTTCCGTGGTCTCTCTGATCACCGCTACGGGCTTTCCGAGAAAGGCCGCCTCTTCCTGCACACCACCGGAATCGGTGATCACTAAATAGGCGCCTTTAAGCAGTTTTATAAAATCATGGTATGAGAGCGGATCGATCAATTGAACCGGAGAATCACCAAGAATATTATATACGGTCTCCTTTACTTTCGGATTAGGGTGTACGGGAAAAATGAACTGTTTATCCGGATATTTTTCGGCAAGCTGCCCTATCACCCTACAGGCACATTCCATTTTATGCCCCCAATTCTCGCGGCGGTGGAGAGTGATAAGAACATTATTCTCTTGATCTGGATATTCTTCGGCTGTGATCCGCAGCAGGTCTATGATGGTATTACCTGTAAGATGAATATCCGTCGGTAATACCCCCTCTTTTATCAGATTATCTCTTGCCGCGGCTCCGGGAGGAAAATGAAGATCCGCCAATTGGCCTATCAGCTTTCGGTTCATCTCCTCAGGAAAGGGGTCTCTACAGTCAAAACTTCTAAGCCCCGCCTCAATATGCGCTATTTTCGCTCCGGAATAAAAACCCGCAAGTGCGGATATCAACGAGGTAGTGGTGTCTCCTTGAACAATTACAAGATCATACTTGTATTCATTGAAAAGATGGTGAAGCTTCTGCAGAAGTATGCCTGAAAGGTCATTCAGTCCGCTTCGCTTTATCTCAAAACTATGATCCGGCTTCAGACTGAATTCTTCCAATACAGAAGTCAGAAGCGTGGTATGCTGCCCGGTGGCGATAATATCATGGGAAATATTGTTCTTTTGAAGTTCCCATATCACGGGAATCTGTTTTAATGTATCAGGCCGTGTTCCCAGGAATACGCCACAGCGCATTAAATCTTGGATCTCCAGTAATCAAGGATGTCTTTAAGGGTTTTATCCATCGGGATCTTATTCCGCCAATGAAATTTTGACAAGGCATAAGAGGGGCTGGCTACAATATACGGATTATCTATCGGCCTCAGACGCTTTTTATCGACCTTTACTTTAATTGAATCATTTCCCGATAGCTCGATCAATCTGTCAACGATATCCTTAAAATTGTAACCGTTTCCGGAAGAAACGATGACCTTCTCGAAATCTGTGGGAAGGGTCTCCAGAAGCTGTAGATAGAATTCAACTACATCGCGGACATCCAATATATCTCTGAATACATCAAGATTGCCGACAAGCAATTCGGTGCCGCCATTTTTATTCAATTCAGCTATCTGCTTGGCAAAGCTGGAGATGGAGAATTGCGGGGATTGTCCCGGGCCGGTATGGGAAACGGGCTGAACAATGATCCCCTTGATAAAGCCGAGTTTTTTATAAAGAGTGATGATATCCTCCCCTGCCGCTTTGGAGACCCCGGAATCGGGGGGCCCTCTACCGAAAGAGTTTGACCTGCCAGAAGCAAATACCTTTTATATCATGGCAAAAATTTTCGCCCCTCAAAGGACAGTAGCAAGATTGTTTTATTCTACAAAAAGGAAATGGAAATACAATGAAGAGAATTCAATGCGTGTAAAACTTGGAAAAGGCTGGAATAATACCAACACAAAAAAAACAAGAATCTGACGAAAAATTAGCGTGTGGGTGATTTTAAAATTGGATTATTACGAAAAAACGATTATTGCGAATTGATGGAGAAAAATGCAGAAAAACTAATTAGTAGATAAA
>JAIVYW010000310.1:0-2603 GCA_048635215.1 Candidatus Atribacteria bacterium | reverse complement strand
GAAGTGCGGTAACGGGTTCTTCTCCGCATGGCGCCTTCACCATTAACTCGTAGAAGTAGATATTGTTTATTTTTTTCAAGACAGCGGGCATGGGGCCGAAAACGGTCAATTCCTCTGAAGCGGAGAGCACTTCGGCGGCGGCATCGGCCTTTTTCACAACACTTTCTTCTTTTTTTCCGCTGAAAGTGATACGGTACAGCCGCATGAAGGGCGGGAATTTGAGTTTTTTACGCAATTTGATCTCATGATCGTAGAAGAGGCGGTAATTGTGCTCCAGCGAATACTCGATGATCTCATTATTCGGATTATAGGTCTGGACCAGCACTTCCCCTTTTTTCACCCCGCGGCCGGCACGGCCGGATACCTGCATGAGCAGTGAAAATCCCCTTTCCGAAGTAGAATAATCGGGAAATGAGAACAGGACTTCCGCGGAAAGCACACCGACAAGCGTAACATTACTGAAATCCATTCCCTTCGCGATCAATTGAGTTCCCAGAAGTATATCAATGTCATGTGTCCTGAATCTGCTTAACACATCCTGCATCTTGACAATATTTCTTGAGACATCCTGATCCAGGCGGGCGATCTCCGCATCCGGAAAAAGATTCTCGATGATGTCCTGAATGCGTTGTATCCCGATGCCGCGAAAATCAAGGTGGAAAGAACCGCATTCCGAGCATTTTTTCGGAAGGCCGGTTTCCTTACCGCAATAATGACAGCTCATTTTATTGGTGTCATTATGATATATGAGAGGAACATCACAATTCACACATTTGAAGATATATCCGCATTTTTTACATTTCGCCGAACGGTAGAACCCACGCCGATTGTAAAAGAGCATTATTTGTTCTTTTTTTTCAAGTGTTGACCGGATCTTCTCCTTAAGTTCATGTGAAATTATGTGATCAGACTCAAGCGACATATTAATGATCCTTATCTCCGGCAATACGGAGTTCTTCACCGCTCTTTCAGGCAGTTCGTGGAATTCCTTTTCGCCGTAAAGGGTGTGATGATAATATGATACGGGTGGAGTCGCGGAGGCCAAAAGGAGCAAGGCATTATTGATCCGACAGATCTCTCTGGCAAGCAATAGCCCGTCATACAGCGGGTCACCCTGATTCTGTTTAAAGGAGTCATCCTGAAATTCATCCATCACCAGGAGGCCGAGGTCTTTCAAGGGAAGAAGCATTACCGACCGGGGGCCGATGAGTATTTCATATTTATTATTCAGGATACCGCTGTGAACGGCGCGTTTCTCCGCCGCGGTCTGCTTAGAATGATAGATCATTACCTTTTCACCGAAACGGGATTTGAATTGAGCGGCCACCTGGGGAGTAAGAGAAATTTCAGGAACCAGTATCATCGCCCTCTTTCCCTTGGACAGGACTTCCGCGGCGGCATTTAAATAGACCTCTGTCTTTCCGCTGCCGGTAACACCTGAAATAAGATGCTCCGAAAATCGGCCGCTTGAGATCTTTTCCTTCAATACCTTTACAGCTTTTTTCTGATGAGGTGTTAATGTTTTTTCTGAATATCCGCCCATCTCGGGTGTAATATAACTATCCACGGCATCTTTGAATGTCTTGAAGACGATGCTTTCGGACTTCTCCAATGGCTTTAATTTGGCCTTTGTAACTCCGAAACGCCTTCGCAGATCCTTGAAGGGGCACCAGAAACCGTATCTGAAAAGAAATTGCTGCATTTCTTCAAAAGGCTCCTGAATGTCTTCGTATTTCAATTCCCCGAGGCGTACATACAAACTCTCCCGATGGTTCTTTTCTTTTTCTATTTCTTCGATCTTCTTGATATAGCCCGCCTTCGCGAGCCAATTGAGGCCATAATCAAGTTTTGCCACTCCCTTCAGCGAACGCTTTATGCTCTGCTTGGTCGACTTGCCCTTTTCCTTCAGATAAGTGTAGACCGCAAGCCGTTCCGCCGCAATTTCCTTCCTGCCGAAAAATTCCGCGGGCTTATCCGTGAGCGTATAGAAAGTTTTTACGGGATTCCCCCTTCCCGGCGGTTTAAGAATAAAATATGACGGGCCGGGATTATTGTAGAATTTCTCCTGAATAAGCCTTCCCAGAGACAATTGAGCAGAGGATAAAGGCGGAATCTTATCAAGCTTGAAAGAGATGGATTTAAGTTCTGTGAAAGAGGCATCGCTTTTGACTGAAACCACAATGCCCTCAACCCTTCTGGGGCCGACAGGGACAACAACAAAATCTCCTGGAGATACCACAGCATCTTCCGGGATCAGATAATCATAGATGGAATTAATAGGAAGATTGACGGCTACTTCAGCTATTCTCAATTTCGATTCCGAGCGCTTTTATTTTTTTTAGTAGATTTGACCTGTCCATACCAAGTAATCTGGCGGAAGATGCCACATTGCCTTTGGAAGCGGTCAGGGCATTCTTTATATATTCCTTTTCAAATTGAATTCTGGCATCAGCCAATTTCTTAAAATCCGCCTTGTCACTCTGTGAGGTAGTGAAAATATTCATTCTTCCCAGAGAGATCACTCCTTCTCGGGAAAAGATCACTGCCCTTTCAGCAAAGTTCTTCAACTCTCTCACATTTCCCGGCCATTGGCAATCAATGAT
>JAIVYW010000309.1:0-2740 GCA_048635215.1 Candidatus Atribacteria bacterium | reverse complement strand
ATAATATAATAATCAAGCAAATTTAAGAAACAAGGTTAGAAATTGATTGAAAATACACAATCGCCGAAATTATTGCCACTAAAAATAACAAATTTGCTTTCACAAACTCCTTAATTCACTGACATTGACATCGCACCTCCTACTTCGTACTATATTTTTGGCTTCTCGCTTCGCTTATGGTATAATTCTGTCATCGGAGGAATCCGGGAAGTAAAGGAACAATAGAAAATCCTAATTTCCCGAACGGCTTCCCGCAAAGGAGTAATTATGCTGAAGCTCATATTGAAATTTTTCAAAGTGTTGAATTCGAATACATCCCCTTCCGCGCTAGCATTGGGATTTTCCCTGGGATTACTGATGGGCCAATACCCGGCAGGCACGCTCCAATGGCTCGCCCTCTTACTTCTAATCCTTTTTGTGTTCAAGATAAATCTGCCGGCTTATACATCGTTTTTGATCTTATTCGTTTTTATTCCGCCTTTCCTCCATCCTCTGGCTGATAAGGTGGGCACGGCTCTTTTAGCAGGTTCAGGCCTTCAAGAACTATGGACAACGCTCTACAATGATCCGGTATGGTATATGACAAAATTTTATAATAGCGTCGTTCTCGGCTTTACCGTGATCTTTATACCGGGCTTATTAATATTTTATTTTCTCTTTAAATGGCTGGTGAAGCTTTATAGGGAAAAACTCCAGCCCAGGATAATTGATAGCAAATTCTACAAAGCGTTCATGAAGCTCTCCATCATATCCAAGATAGCAAAGCTTGGGTCGAATCTCGAAGTACAGTAGAGGCGGATATGAAAACAAAGAAAGCAATATCACAGATCAGATGGTTCAAATTGTTTTTATTGATACTGGTTGTGCTCGGGTTGGTTTTTGCCTATGGGAAGACATCCTATCTTCTGCGTAAAGGCATAGAAAGCGGCCTTGAATTGGCCTTTGACGCACCTGTGGAAGTCTCCCTTGTATACTGGACTCCCCTGAATGTAAAAATAAGTAGAATAG
Organism: Candidatus Atribacteria bacterium; assembly: GCA_048635215.1. Classification (GTDB taxonomy): domain Bacteria; phylum AUK180; class AUK180; order AUK180; family AUK180; genus JAGLWT01. Next base: position 1,732 of record JAIVYW010000309.1, on the reverse strand, counting down.
CGGTAGTTGACAAGAATGCCGTCGAGTACTCTTTCGTGGCAAAAGAAATAAATGCCGAGATATCGTTCAACCATTTTATCAGACGCTCATTCGTTTTGAATGACCTGAGTTTCTCTCTGGCGTTTGACGAAAAGATACCAGAAGACAAGCTCGACGAGTATCAAAAGATCCTTGCCGACAGAAAGGAGGAGAAGGAAGCAAAGGAAGAGATACGGGAAGCAAAGACAGAAGAGGCAAAGGAAGATCTGAAAGCACAGATCATAAAAATATGGGGTGAATACATCGGCAAAAAAGAAGCGGAGATCATGGTATTTAAGGAAGAGATCAAGCAGATCAACGAAGATATCAAGGCAATTAAAGCCAACTCCGAAAAACCCATCGCACAAATAGATACACTGCAGAAAGAACTCAAGGACCTCGGGAAAAGGATCGATGATGCCTATAATGCGAAGGATGCCAAAAAAATACTCGTACTGATCAAAGAGATCGATCAGAAGAGAAAGGAGATCGTTTTATTAAAGAACGATATAAATGAAATTGTAAAGAGGGCAAATTCAACAAAGCAATCGGTCGTTAAAACAAAAGAAGGGATGGAAGAATATGTGTTGAATATAAAGAACAATTATAAAACCATCATTATGAACGATATGGGATTTTTCATGGACCAAGTCCCCTCTTTATCCAAGGTATTCGCGGCGAAGGAACTCATTGGAAAATATGAGAGATTCTATGATCTCTATGAAAAATTCAATACCTTCAGAAAGAAATATTTCAAGGCCAAAGATAAAAAGGCGGAGAAGGAAAAAGAAGATCATTCCACTGATTTTACCTTTCCTTTGGAATCACCCGCGCCGGACTTCTGGATAAGAAAGGGAGGTGTTGAAATAATTACAGAGAGTATCAATTTCATAGGAGTGCTGCGTAATATAACCTCGTCTAATCAGGAGATCAACGACCTGTCGGAAGTGCTGCTGAAAGGGAAGGACGCGGATTATGAGATCAATATAAACACCTATTGGGATGATGAGAATTTTTATGGAGAGATCAATGCCAAGAATTTCGCTGTAAGTGATATCAACTTGAATGTTATTACCCTGAAGAGCGGCCTGGTCAATTACAAACTGGAGTACTCATTCGCAAGCGAAAAGGGTATATCCCTTAAAGCCGACCTGCATGATGTGACTTTTTCCGGCGGTGGCGCCATCTACAATACTGTGAGCAATATCGATTCCTTTTACCTGAAAACATCCGCAAAGAATGAGAATGACAAGTGGAATATCAAGGCGAACAGTGATCTTGATACAAAGATCGGAGAAAGCATAAAGAAGGAATTTGAAAAGAAAAAGAAAGAAGCGGCAGCCTATGCTGAAGGTCTTTTCAATGACTGGTATGAGAAAAATATCCCTGAAAGCTTTGCTCTTCTGGGAAAGACCGCTGAACCGCTCAAGAGCATAAGCGATGTTTCTAAAAGACAGGAAGTTTTAAATAATATCTCTACGGACATTGAAAACAAAGCGAATGCCTATATTGAAACACTTAAAAAAGAGACATTGGACGAGGGATTGAAGGAACTCTTCAAGTAGGAAAGGAATTGCGAGGCATTAACCCAACTTTATCACAGAATCTCTAAAAATGGATAAAAAGGGTTGTTTTTGCTCTATTTAAAAATATTATTTCCCATTATACCAGTAATTACAATTTTCCTTTCCCTAAAACTCAATTGTAGTCCCCC
>JAIVYW010000308.1:0-2758 GCA_048635215.1 Candidatus Atribacteria bacterium | reverse complement strand
GGCATCCGGTTCCGCTGGGGATACTTTGATCTGATGTTCGACTTTGCCAAGAGATGGGACCTTTATAAGGTCTATCCCAAAACATACTTTCAGTTCAATATCGGTTCGGATTTTTAAGAAGTTCCGCAAGCATGGATACGGCAGTTCGCTGCTGCGCTGTTTTTAAATAATGTAAACAACGGAAAGCCGCCGCTTTGGATTTTCAGGCAGCTTTCTGATACTAAATAGGTGTGAAAAATGAAGAAGATCTTAGTTACCGGCGCTGTCGGTCAAATTGGTTCCGAACTCACAATGACGCTTAGAAAGCGTTATGGTGCGGAAAATGTTGTTGCAGCAGGCAGGAAGACAAAACCTTCTGCGGAATTGAGGGATTCCGGCCCATTTGAATTCATAGAAGTGACCGATTATGATGCGGTCAATGCTGTGGTGAAAAAATATGATGTGGGAACCATATACCATCTTGCCGCCATTCTTTCCGCAGTTGGCGAGGCCAAGCCCCAATTGGCATGGAAGGTCAATGTTGACGGCGTTATGGTGATGCTTGAGCTCTCAAGGGAATACGGCTGTGCGCTGATGGTCCCCAGCTCTATAGGCGCCTTCGGGCCTTCAACTCCGAAAGACGGCACTCCTCAGGATACAATACAGCGCCCGACCTCAATGTATGGCGTTACAAAGGTTTCCGGCGAGATACTCTGTGATTATTATTACACGAAATACGGCGTGGATACCAGAGGATTGCGTTATCCCGGACTTATCTCTCATGTTGCCCTTCCCGGCGGCGGTACTACTGATTACGCCGTGGATATTTATTATAAGGCATTGGAAGATAAGAAATACGAATGTTTCTTAAGCGAAGGCACGCGGATGGATATGATGTACATGCCCGATGCTATCGACGCTGCCATCGACCTAATGGAGGCGGACCCTTCAAATTTAGAACATAGGAACGCTTTCAATGTGACGGCGATGAATTTCACTCCGAAGGAGATCGCGCAAAGCGTTAAAAAGGTTATTCCAGACTTTGAGATATCCTATAAAATTGACCCGGTGAGACAGGGTATTGCGGATTCATGGCCCAATTCCATGGACGATTCAGCCGCCAGAAAAGAATGGGGCTGGGATCCGAAGTTCGGCCTTGAAAAAATGACGGAAGACATGCTGAAAAATCTGTCAAAAAAATTGAATATCAATTATTAAGGAGGATTTATGTCAACTGAAAAACTTTGTAAAATATTAAAAGCCCATGTTGATGGCCTGAAGTCAAAGGGTGTCAGCAAGGGTAATGAGATGGTCATCACGAAGACCATCCGTGCCGCAGGCAGCAAAGGCCCCAGATATCATATCCAGGGCTATGGCGAGAAGGAATTTTTGAAAATGAATTCAAATTCCTATTTGGGAATGTCATTACTTCCCGAAGTTATTGAGGCGGAAGAGAAGGCCTCCCGTGATTTCGGTGTCGGCCCCGGCGCGGTAAGATTTATCAGCGGAACCTATATAAATCACATTGAGCTGGAAAAGAAACTGGCCGAATTCCACAAAAGGGAATCTGGAATGATCTTCTCCGCGGCTTATGTTACATCTATGAGCGTTATCGCTCCTTTGACCACAAAAGAAACGATCGTTATCAGTGATGCATTGAATCATAATTGTATCATCAATGCCATGCGTATGTCCCGCCCGGCAGGCAAGGGCATATATAAGCATAATGATATGGAAGATCTCGAAAACCATGTCAAAGACAGCATAGGCAAGGCGAAGCGGCTTCTGGTCATTACCGACGGCATCTTCTCCATGAGAGGCGATCATGCACCTCTTGACAAGCTTGTTGAGGTCTGCAAAAGATATGAAGATAAATTCGAAGAAGGCATCATTACGATCATCGATGATTCCCACGGTGTCGGCGCTTTCGGAAGGACCGGCCGTGGAACAGAAGAATATACAGGTGCAAAAGTGGACCTGATCATCGGCACATTGGGCAAGGCCTTCGGCGTCAACGGCGGATATGTCGTAGGCGAAGATGCGATACTGAAATACTTCAGAGAAACCTCGCCAATGTATATCTACTCCAATCCGATAACACCCTCCGAAGCCGCAGCAGCTTTGAAAGTGCTTGAGCTTACCGATAGTCCCGAAGGGATCAAGAGATTGGAATATTTAAGAAAACTTCTCGTCTGAAAAATCCAGATATCCTTTACGTACATTTCGAGCAGTGATCAATGGAATGCCAGAGGTTGTCTTGTTTGGGGATATTCCTCGATAGTCAATAAATTTTTCAGCAACCTGCTCCAAAGGGATAGCATTTACCCCTTCGCCCAAATGTCTTTCGATAATCTTGTCTATTCGAGTCAGATGTTTAGTCACAACCCTAATTCCTGCAGAACACCTTTCATTTCGATATGCACGCTTGCCAATTTCTTTTCTAAGTTGGTAATTTCTTGCTGCACCTGAAGAATATCTACATCTTCCTCCTCCTCAAAAGTATCTACATAGCGAGGTATATTGAGATTGTAATCATTTTCGGCAACTTCTTTTAAACTTGCTTTATAACTGTATTTATCTTCTTCGTTTCTGTTACGATATGTATCAATAATCTTGTTTATATCTTCCGGTCGTAATTGGTTTTGAGTTTTTACTTTTTCGTAATGTTGACTTGCATCAATAAACAGAATATCATCAGGATTTTCTTTACATTTTTTAAATACTAAAATACAGGTCGGTATGCTTGTTCCGTAAAAGATATTTGCAGGTAAACCTATAA
>JAIVYW010000307.1:0-2699 GCA_048635215.1 Candidatus Atribacteria bacterium | reverse complement strand
GATATGAGTTCCGATCTCCTTAATAAAGGTTATGAACCCCATGACGTTGAAAAACGTTGGTACGATTTCTGGGAAAAAGAATTACTGTTTGCGGCAAACGAGGAAAAAAGCGATCAAAAATGCTATTCCATTGTAATCCCTCCGCCGAATGTCACCGGCGTTCTTCACATGGGTCACGCGCTGAATAATACATTGCAGGATATTCTCTGCCGCTACCGGAGATTGTGTGGCGATAATGTGCTGTGGATGCCCGGTACCGATCATGCCGGCATTGCCACTCATACGGTTGTCGAGAAGAAATTGGCAAAGGAAGCGGGAAAGACAAGATGGGATATCGGAAGGGAAGATTTTGTCAAAGAGATCTGGAAATGGAAAGAGGAATCGGGCGATATTATAATGAAGCAATTGAGAAGAATACTCGTTCTCCCCGACTGGTCAAAGGAAAGATTCACCCTTGATGAAGGCCTGTCCCATGCGGTATATAAGGTTTTTGAAACCCTTTTTGAAGAAGGCCTCATTTATAAAGGAAATTATATAATCAATTGGTGCCCAAGATGTCAAACGGCATTAGCGGATACGGAAGTGGAGCATATGGAACGCAATGGCAATCTCTGGTATATTCAATACCCGTTGAAGAAGGAGATCAAAGGCCTGACACATCTGACGGTTGCCACAACTCGTCCGGAAACAATGCTTGGCGATACCGCGGTTGCAGTGAACCCCGAAGACGAAAGATATAAATTCCTGATCGGCGAAACACTGATCCTGCCGATACAGGATAAGGAGATACCGATAATAGGCGATTCTGCAGTTGAGATGGAATTCGGCACAGGCGCTGTCAAGGTCACGCCTTATCATGACCCCAATGATTATGAAATGGGAAAAAGGCATGCGCTTGAATTTGTCAAGGTCATTGATGAAGAAGGCATGATGACCGGAGATATCCCACCGGATTTTGAGAATCTTGACCGCGATAACGCGAGGACGGTGATAGTTAAACTCCTGAAGGAAAAGGGCTATCTTGTAAGAACAGAAGAGCATGTACATTCTGTTTCGACATGTTACCGCTGTGATACTATTTTAGAGCCCTTGGTGTCAAATCAATGGTTCGTGTCCATGAGAAGTCTGGCGCAGCCCGCGATCAAGGCCGTGGAGGACGGCTCGATAACCTTCTATCCCGAGAAATGGAAAAAATATTACTTGAATTGGATGCGGAATATCAGGGACTGGTGTATATCAAGGCAACTCTGGTGGGGACACAGGATCCCGGTTTTCTACTGCGATGAATGCGATGAAAAATGGGTTTCCAAGGAAGTTCCGCAAGAATGCCCGAAATGCGGATCCTCCGATATCCATCAGGACGAAGATGTTCTTGACACCTGGTTCTCATCCGCATTGTGGCCGTTCTCAACAATGGGCTGGCCGGAGAAAACAGAACTCCTCAGCGAATATTACCCTACCTCGGTATTGATAACGGATCGGGGCATCATTTTTAACTGGGTCGCGAGAATGATAATGATGGGCCTGAAATTCATGGACAAGAAACCATTTTTTGATGTTTATATTCACGGCACCATACTTGATGAGATAGGAAGAAAGATGTCTAAATCATTGGGCAATGGGATCGATCCGATCGAGATGGCGGATAAATACGGTGCAGACGCGGTTCGTTTTTCATTGATATCGCTCACAACATTCGGCCAGGATATCTCTTTGTCGGAGAATAAATTTCAAATGGGTAGAAATTTTTCCAATAAGATATGGAACGCCATGCGTTTTATCTTGATGAATATCGATGAAGGCGTTGAGTATGTCGATGAGTTCGATCAAAGAACTCCATTTGACAAGTGGATATATTCACGATTCTCCCAAGCAGCCAAGAAGATGAAGACCGCTCTCGACGAATACAATTTTTCTGAATATGCAGATACGCTTTATCACTTCTTCTGGGATGAGTTTTGCGACTGGTATATAGAGGCAAGCAAAAAGAATCTGGATAAAAAGGAAACTCTGCAGAATCTACTGTATATCGCAAAGCGATTTCTGATATATCTTAATCCGGCAATGCCTGTTCTCAGCGAAGTTCTCTATGACTATCTTCCGAAAAATTTCCGATCGGATACCGGAATAATGGACGAACCCGTCTTTATGCCTAAAAAGGACGATATCGATATCTCCGGAGAGGAGCTGATGGCCTCGATCCTTGAATGGATCACCGCGGTAAGAAGATCAAGAAAGGAGTTCAATATCAAACCGTCATCGGAATTAAAGGTTATCTTGCAAGCGGATGAAAAAATAAAGGAATTGATGCTCCAGATGAATGAGGAGCTGACCACATTCGTTAAAGCGTCCGCCTTAGATTTTACAATGGCAGAGAAACCCGGCGGCAGTATAAATGTGATCACAGAAGGCATTACATCCTATATTCCGGCTCAAGGGCTCATAGATATTGAAAAGGAAAGAGCCCGGCTGGAAGACCAGAGAGCCGAGGTGGATAAGTTCATCTCCATGAGTGAAAAAAAATTGTCTAATGATAATTTCATCAGTAAAGCTCCAAAATCAGTTGTAGAAGGTGTTCGCGAGACATTAAAGTCAAATCAGGAACTTCTAAAGAGGATCGAAGAGAATCTTGAGAGTATTAAGTAGTGTACTGTCTCGTAAATACATTTACAATGGCTGAAGCTATTATATTCAGCATG
>JAIVYW010000306.1:0-2780 GCA_048635215.1 Candidatus Atribacteria bacterium | reverse complement strand
CCTCTCTTTCTTAACGGAGGTACTTCAATATCAATGACATTGATCCTGAAGTAAAGATCCTCTCTGAAGATGCCTTTTTTAACAAGGGAGGCGAGATCCTTATTGGAGGCCGCGATTATTCGTACATCGATCTTCAGTGGTTTCCTTCCCCCCACCATGAAAATAAGTTTATCCTGCAGCACCCTCAGGAGTTTCACCTGCATGGAAAAAGGCATCTCACCTATCTCATCAAGAAAAATAGTTCCACCTTCTGCGGTCTGGAAAAAACCGGCCCTCGATTCGAATGCTCCGGTAAACGCGCCCTTTATATAACCGAAGAGTTCGCTCTCCAGAAGATTTTCAGGGATTCCGCCGCAGTTGATCGGAACAAACGGTGCTGCGGATCTCTTTGAATTGTAATGAATGGCGCGCGCTACCAATTCCTTACCGGTTCCACTTTCACCGGAGATCATTACGGTTGCCGGCGTGTCCGCCGCTCTTTTAATTATCTTAAAAATACTTTTAATAACATCGGATTTACCGATGATGTCGTGAAATTCCAGTCCGGCTGTTTTTACTCTGCCTGCCATTTTGATCTTCAGTTTATTCAATGCGCTGCCCACAGCCTGGAAAAGTTCTTCCGCTGTAAAGGGCTTTGCCAGAAATTCCTGGGCCCCGGTTTTTACTGCTTCTACCGCTCCCTTGACCGTGGGGAATCCCGTGATCATAATTACCTCGGTATCGGAATAGTTTTCTCTGACATGGCGTATTAGGTCCATGCCGCTGCCGCCGGGCATCTTGAGATCCGTTATTACAAGATCGATCCTGCTGTGGCCAAGTATATCTACCGCATCCGGTACCGATGAACAGACGATCACTCCAAATCCTTTTGATTCAAGGTTCCTGCGCAGTATCTCCTGCGTATTTATTGCATCGTCAACAACTAAAATTACCTGGTTCCCATTTACTTTGCTCATTTTACCCCTGGCTCTTTTACTGGAAATATTACTTTGAATGTAGAGCCCTTTTCAAGTTCACTATCTATCTCAATTCTCCCCCCATGGGCACTTACTATTCCATGACAAACGGGAAGTCCCAATCCTGTGCCCTGGTCGATGTCCTTGGTTGTGAAAAACGGGACAAATATTTTCTTCACTGTATCCTCACTCATACCGATCCCGTCATCTGTTACTGTGAAAAATACCTCATTCTTCTCGCTTCCGGTTTCGATGAGTATTTCTCCTGATGACTCTATTGCCTGTATGGCATTTACTACGATATTGACAAGTATCTGATAGAGTTGAGAGGGATCGGCAAGGATATCCGGAATACCCTCGTTCAGCATCCTTATAATTTTTATCCCTGCTTTCGCGCTTCTGGCTTCCAGGAAATACAGGCCGTCGTCAATGATCTGATTCAGATTTACATGGACGGTGTTCGGTGGCATCTGCCTGGAGAAAAGCATCAGTTTCTTGATCACTTCTCTGGCATAGAGCGTAGATCCTTCGATCTTCTCGATATCTCTTGAGGCTTGTGGCGGAAGGTCCTTTTCTCCCTTGACCAGCTGGGCGAACCCAAGTATATTTCCCAGCGGTTCATTTAGTTCATGTGCGACACCCGCAGCTAATTGGCCTATCGTTGCCAGCCGGTCGGCATGCCTTAATTGTTCCTGAAGTATCTTACTTTGCCCTTCGATCCTCTTTTTTTCAACGACGAGTGCCAATTGCTTAGACAAGGCGTTTATCAATGATCGTTCTTCTCTGAGAAACGGCCCTTCATCGATATCAGGGTGCTCTGAATTGTATCCTACTTCAATATACCCGCAGTCCTCTCCGTTTACAATGATCCTGCTTTCTTGTACTACAGTTTTTCCGTTTCTTTTTCCGGTAATGAATTCTCTGCCGTCAATAACGATCCGGCCGATAGCATCTTCCTGGTATTGCCACGCCCCGGGCAGCATCTTTACCATTACCGCGAGAAGCTCATCCAAGGTAGCGTCCGGCCTGCCCGATATCTTGCAGAAATTGTACAAGATCGCGGTTTCCTTACCCCTTTCTCTTAATGAATGCTGTAGTGACCTGTGTAATGATATCATGCCCATAAAGGTCGATATGTGAGAAGCCCATTTATCCCAGAGCTTAATATCGGGATATTTCGGGGAGTCCAAAGACAAGAGTCCTGAAAAGGAATCATCTGTCATAATGGGGATCAGTTTTTTCTTTGTTTCGGGAAATTTGTCGATTATATACGCAAATATGTCATGGAAATCGGTCATCTTGGCTAATTTCTTATCGCCGATCAATTTCAGAAACATTTCTAAAGAAGGGTTTGCCCTGATTGCTTTTCCCGGAAGCTTTACTGATCCATATGAAAATTCCCCTTTCTTCAGATAATAGGAGGTGATGAAATCACCTTTCTTCAGACAGATATTGCAGGAGTTCGCCTGAAAGAAATCCTTAAAATCATGCAATAATGAGTCATAAAAATCAATACGGCCATCGGTTTTGGCAGAGTCCCGCATGATAGAGTACAAAAACTTCAGCATATTGCTGTATATTGTGTCTTCCATACTGCATTATATTATTAATAGCGAAATAATCAACCCCGCGGACAAGAAAATATAATGCTTAGTATATTTTCAAAATTGGTGTGTTATTATATTGACTTTTAACTTTAGAATTGTATAATGCTAATAACAATTTATTAGAGATTATGTAATCTCGCAGGAGGACTCATGTCGAACAAAGTCCAAGAGTTTATGGAAGCGGTAAAAGCCAAAAATCCGGCCCAGCCGGAATTCC
>JAIVYW010000305.1:0-2787 GCA_048635215.1 Candidatus Atribacteria bacterium | reverse complement strand
TCAGCAGGCAAAGGCTCTTTGACCTCCTCAAACAGATTGGCAAACAAGACGCAGAGTCTATTGATAAAAATGTAGCCACCGAGATCGCCAACCGTGCAGGAGTAAGAACTATGCTCCTGGGAAGCATTATCAAAATCGGAGATAAAATTCGAATAACCTCCCACCTGACTAATGTACAGGACGGAGCCATAATCGGTTCGGAGCAGGTTGAAGGAAGCAAGATTGAAGACATCTTTGATATGGTGGATGAGTTGACAGAAAAGGTGGGTAACAAGTTGGGCATCTTTATTGAGGAGAGTGGACAACGCTTCAAAATTGCCGATGCAACGACAAGTTCTTTCGAAGCCTACAAATATTATCAAAAAGGCCTTGATGCTTATTTCAGATTATATGCAGAAAAAGCTGCAGAGCTTTTCCAAAAAGCCGTTGAGAAATCACCTGTTTCTGAAAACGATTTGATAACTAAGAGTAAGCCGCCGGAAAAAGCCGATAAGAGAACGGAAAGACCCAAATCAAAGAAACTGACCGCGGTAGCGGTTGAAGAAAATGAAATGAGACTTGAAAAGATCAGAGAGAAGATCTCAGAGGAGTTGTACGGAGATGCCAAGGAAATGGTAAATAAGTATCTGGAGGATTATCCAACTTCCCTTCATGCAAGCATCTTATCCGCGACACTGCTCTTATTCGATCAGAAACATGACGAGGCGTTGAAACTTATTGATTCGATCGAGAAGGTCCCCGAGACGAAGTATTACATTTTCTTTTTGAAGGGCATACTCTTTTCAGAAACAGGTGACTTTTCTATGAGTATCAAATTCTTTAAACTGGCATTGGTGGAGAATCCGGCATGCTTGATATCAAATTTCTTTTTAGGATTTATTCACGAAGAGAAAAGATATTACCGCATTTCTCTGAAGTATTACACGGAAACGATACGAAATAAAAATCTCTTTATTAAGGATAGCGTTCAAAAGATCATGCCGCATCTGAGCGGAAAACAATTAAGGGACCTTGCCCAGAAGAAATATGCAGCTTTGAAAATTAAGGAGGCAACTTTATGAAATTACTATATGTGGAAGACAGCACTACGCTCGTGAAGATGGTAAAATTCTATCTCGAACAAAAAGGGATCGAGGTCTTCAGTTGTGATAATGTTGACGAAGCCATTGAAATATTGGCTAATGAGCAGATAGATTTCATCCTTGCGGATATCATTCTGAGAGGAACCTTCAAAACCGGGTATATCCTTGTAAGAGAGGTGAAGAAGGACCCCAAGTTAAAGGATATCCCGATCGTCCTTACCTCTACGAGAAATGCGAAATCGGCCACCATTACAGCTCAGAAGGTAGGCGCCGACGGTTTTGTGGAAAAACCATACAATATGGATGATCTTTACAAGATGATCATTAAGGTAATGAATGAAAGTGCTTAAATGCGCTATAGGAGAAACCTCATTCGGATTTGAATTAAAAAGAGAGATCGAGGAAGTGATCGAAGCTGTGGAGGTCCGCCAGTTCCCCGGCCAGAAGAAACAGACGGTCGGTTTTTTTAATTATCGCGGGCGTGAAATTCAATTGCTGGACCTTGCGCATATATTGAAATGGAAGTACAGCAATGAGTATGTGAACAGATTTATCATTGTCATTAAGGACAAGTCGTTTGCTTTTCTGGTGGATCACATAGACAATATCTACGATCTACCCGATGAACAGATGGAGGACCCTTCCGATCATAAGCTGCCTAATGGCGAAATGATAGCAAAGGTCTATGTTGAGGGGAGTTATCCCATATATGAGATCTCTAAGATACTGGAGAAAATAAAAGATGGAAGAAAAAAACATTCTAAAAGCAAGAGCGCTTAAGATCTCCAGAGAATCCAAAAAATCTGTACACGAAGGTAAAAAGCGTTTTATCGTGATCCGCGTGGAGAAGAAGCACTTTGCTATCCGCTATGAAGAGATCATTTTTATCGGACAGAATAAGGAGATACGGATACTTCCGAAAGTGAGCGCGCCTTTCATCGGGATCGTAAATTTTAAAGGAACGATCTTTAATGTCGCAGATATCAAATTACTCTTAAATCAAAGTGATCTGTCGAATAAAAAAAACCTGATATTCCTAAAGAAATATTTCATTGCTTTGGTGTACGATGATGTCGATGACCTTGTATTTATTTCCGGGAGTGCGATAAAATCTATATCTAACTCCGATTTTAGCTTCATTAAAACATTCTATTCCCATGATGAGCAGGATGTGTATATTATTAATTTAAAGGAATTCTATGAAACATGTATTAGTAGTTGATGATTCTCTTGTGATCAGAAAAACCCTGGAGGAGTATCTTCAGAAATCGGGCTATAAGGTCTCTACGGTTGAGGATGGCGCGAACTTCTTTAAGTTCATCAGCGAAACCATTCCGGACCTGATAATTCTTGATAAGATACTTCCCGATGAAGATGGCTTCGATATTTTATGCAAATTGAAATTGAATCAGAGTTTCAATAATATTCCTGTTATTTTATTTACGACACACGATGAGTTCGAAAATGAGATGCAGGGTCTGAAGCTGGGAGCCGAGTGTTTCCTGTCAAAAGATACAAAGCTCGAGGAATTGGAATTATGGGTGGATAAACTGATAGCGAAGCAGGAAAAGATCAAGGTTATTAAAGATAATCTGGACAGCTTGTCAAAGGAGATCGCGGACAAGGAAGGAATAATCCTTGAAAAGGTCATGGAATTGAGGGATACCAATAGAAAGTTGAGAAATCTTTCCGAGGATCTGATCCA
>JAIVYW010000304.1:0-2814 GCA_048635215.1 Candidatus Atribacteria bacterium | reverse complement strand
CTTCTTAAGAGCTGTGGTGAGCTTTTTTATTTCTGTCCCTTTCTGGCCGATGATAAATGCGGGCCTAACAACAAATACACGGATCTTGTTCTGTTTTGTACCCTTTCTCTCGAAGATGATCCTGCCGATGCCGGCATCTTTATAGTTTTCCCGTATGAAATTTTCGATGCCTCTCTCATTGATAACATTCTTCGCATAGTTCTTCTCATTAAACCATCTGGAGGACCAATTCTTTGTAATTCCTACTCTGAATCCTTCCGGATTTACTTTCTGACCCATAATTACCTCTTATTTCCCATCAGTGAGGACAACTTCGACATGGGATGTCCTTCTCTTTATTATAGTAGCCCGTCCCATGGAGAGGGGTTTCATTCTCTTCAAACCGGGGCCTTCATCAACTGAAATGGTCTTGATGCGAAGATCTTCTTCCTTCATATTCTTCTGAATAGCATTTGCCAGAGCGCTTTTTATCAGCTTTGACAGCAGCTTCGCACCCTTTGAGGGCTCCAGCTGAAGAACATTTATAGCATCAACGACGCTGTATCCGTATTCCTTTTTGATTCCCCTGGCGATCTTTCTCATCTTGAGCGGAGAGTACCTGGCGTATCTGAGTTTTGCTGAAGTTTCCATATACATCTCCCTATTTCATCTTCTTGACAAGACGGCCGCCATGTGTCTTAAAATATCTTGTGAGAGCGAATTCTCCAAGACGGTGGCCTACCATGTTCTCGGTTACAAAAACTGTAACGAATTTTTTGCCGTTGTGTACCTGAAAGGTCAATCCGACCATATCTGGAATAAGCATACTTGCCCGCGACCAGGTCTTGATCGGCTTGGTATCGCCGCTTGCTCTCATCTTCTGGACCTTTTTCATCAATTTTTCATGTACGAAAAACCCTTTTTTTAATGATCTACTCATATGATTCCCCTACTTCTTCCTTCTTCTCACGATCCACTTGTCGGAGTACTTGTTCTTATCCCTGGTTCTCTTGCCCTTTGCCGGCGTACCCCAAGGAGAAACGGGCATTTTATACCCTTTCTGCTTTCCGCGGCCGCCGCCATGAGGATGGTCATGCGCGTTCATCGCCACACCTCTGACCTTCGGCCTTCTTCCCAAATACCTGGATCTTCCGGCTTTGCCGAGAGTGATATTTGCATGCTCTGAATTGGAAACTATACCGATGGTCGCCTTGCAATTGGTATGGAATTTCCTCATTTCCTTGGAGGGAAGTTCTATATAAGCGGTGTCTCCTTCACGCGACTTGATGATCGCCGAGGCACCTGCGCTTCTCACCATCTGACCTCTTCCTCTTCCGGGTATGATCTCGATATTGTGAATAGGCGTTCCTTCCGGAATGTTCTTTAAATATGTACAATTGCCGGGCTTAAGCTCGACTTCGTCGCCTGCCATGACCGCTGCGCCGACATTCAGATTCTCAGGCGTAATAATATAGCGCCTTTCGCCGTCAGCGTATTTGACAAGAGAGATCCTCGCTGTCCGGTTGGGATCGTATTCTATTGTTTCCACTACACCGGGAATATTCCATTTATCTCTTTTGAAATCAATATAGCGGTAAAGTCTCTTGGCTCCGCCGCCCCTTCTTCTGACAGTGATCCTGCCATGATTGTTCCTGCCGCAGATCCTGGTTTTGCCCACGGTAAGAGGCTTGAAGGGTTTATCCTTAGTGATCTCGGAGAAATCGGAAAGCTTCGTGAACCTTCTTGTCGGTGTATATGGTTTATGCTGCTTGATTCCCATATCTGTTCTCCTATATTCCTTCAAACAGCTCGATGCTGTTTCCTTTCGCAAGTTTCACATAGGCCTTCTTGTATCCCTGCGTCTTGGTGGTGTATCTGAAATTAACCTTTTTGGTCTTTCCTTTTATGGTCAATACATTGACCTTTTCCACCTTCACCTTGAAGATCTTTTCGACTGCCTTCTTTATTTCGGGCTTGTTGGCATAGGGAGCGACCTTGAACACATAGACTCCATGCTCTCTGACATTCTCCGCTTTTTCTGCCAATACCGGCTCTATTAAGATGTCATATTCAGTTTTCATAGTTCCATCCTTTTATCCAGATCAGTGATGGCATCCTTGGTAAAGACGATCTTGTCAAAATAGAGAAGATCGAAAACATTGAGATAATTTTGTGAAACCCATTTGGTATTCTCGAGGTTTCTGATGGAAAGATCCAGATTCGTATCCGGAAGCCCTACAACAAAAAGAGATTTTGCTGGAAGATTCAATGATTTTTTCAGTCCTGCCATCTCTTTTGTCTTGGGCCTATCCAAAACAAGTTTATCCAATATTATGAAATCCTCAAATCTTGAAGTGAGCGCGGATATCAAAGCTTTGCGCCGGATCTTCTTGTTCAATTTGATAGAAAAATCTCTCTGTTTCTTGCCAAAAGCAACACCGCCGCCGGTTCTAATATTTGTCCTTTTGCGGCCCATTCTGGCATTACCGGTACCTTTCTGTCTGAAGATCTTCCTATTGGAGCCCTTCACCATAGCACGGCTTTTCGTGACCGCGGTGCCCGCCCGCCTTGCATTCATATATGCTCTTACGGCAAGCTGCATCAATGTGTCACTTATTTCGCCCTTGAAGATCTCATCCCTTACCTTGATCTTGTCTATTTCCTGGCCTTCTCTGTTGATTACTTTGATTTCAGCCATGATCACACCTCAATATTCTGAAGATATACAACGCCGTTGATAGCCCCGGGAACTCCGCCCTTGACTAAAACAACGTTCTTTTCAGGAATTACATCAATTATCGGTATCTTTTTCAAGGTAACCTTCTGCACGCCCAT
>JAIVYW010000303.1:0-2823 GCA_048635215.1 Candidatus Atribacteria bacterium | reverse complement strand
TGGGCGGGTGTGCATTTGTTGGGGGCGGCGCGAGCTTTGCTTATCGTATTGGAGATATGAGAAGTTGCTCGACCAAAGGGGGAGCAATTTGGGTGTAGCAACCATCGGAAGCGAAACCTCGTATCCGCGGTTATGTGATCATTGTGGGGCATATTATTCTCCTGTCTTAAAAAAGTGCCTGTCTTTCCCTTACTGAAACACATAATATGCGAAAGCGGATTCAATATTAAGCGGGCATGCCCAACTATCCTGATAAATAGTGTGGACATTGGAAATGGATTGTGTCTTGTTAGATATTTTTCTCAATTATTGGTTGTACGATTTCCTCTTTCAGTTGTTTATATACCTGCATTTCAGTTGTTATTAATGGAGCAAGTGTATCTCGCATAAATGCGTCTGTATTATTACCGCATTGAGTTAAAGATAGCAAGTTCTTGATTCCATTATAGATATCACCAGAAGCAGATTTAACATCATCTTGTGGATTTCTACGGGATACCGATTTTTTTATTGCTTGAGTTTTGATCTCTAATAATTCTTCCCATCCCATATCTTGGGCAACACTCTCTACAAGCTTTTTTAAAACCTCGTCATCAAACAAATATGACTCTATGTGCCTTTGTCTGAGTACAACAAAGCCTCTATTTACAAATTCAGTTACTTCTTGCTCTGATTTATCATCTCTGTCGAGTAATCTGATAATTTTAGAAGATTTAAGAGTTTCCTTAAGCAATGAATATCCTACGTGGCCATCATTTTCCAAATCAGTACATGATCCGCCTGAAATGAAAGAAATATTCGGAAATTCATCGCCAAATATTGTGTTATAGATATCCGCATCAAAATTCTTGCGCTTAGAACCGTTCAAGCTACCTTCGCAGAGGAAAATAACTTCTGGTGCAATTCTTGCAGAATAGTCATCAAGTGCTATCGAAAGAAATTTCTCCCAAAATACTCGATCGGTTCTTACAGGTGATATGCTACATTCTTCATCAAAATCATATCCATCAAAGTCCAGTATCGCTACCTGTCCTGGATTTTGTTTTTCAATATCATTAGCCGCACGCATAACCCCTAGAGAATGTGTTGTTAACCATAATTGTGAATTATTAGGGGTGAGATTATAAAGTTCTTTAACAAGCTTTCCTTGAAGTCTCGTATGCATATGTGTTTCTGGTTCATCAATCAGAAACACTGTATCGTTGTAATACCGTAGTTTAATGATTAGGTCTAACAATAGATCAAACGCAGATTTTTCTCCGCCTGATAAGTTTTTGTAGTGAAATGACTTACTTGAACCTTTCTCAAAGTGGAAAGCGCCATCTTCTAGTGGGTCACCAATTTTATTCAATAGGAGATCTTCAAAGACATTTGTCATTGAAGTTCTAACTTTTCCTATAAGTTCTTCCCTAAGATCCTTTACAGTCCTTCGATCATTAGCCTCGGAATATACACCTGATAAAGTGTTATATATTAATCGCTGATAGTTTTGTGATACTGCTTGATCATTGTCAATAAAACGTTGAAATCTAATGGTCTCATGAGGCACACCTACCTTTGAGAAATTTCCTATATTGAAATCAGGATCATTTCGATAAGCGGTTCGAAAATACATACATTTTTTATTTTGAGTATTGATTTGAGTCGCGTTGTGAAATATTACGTTAACATTATCATTCCAATTAAATTCTTCTGTTTTTTCTTTTCTATAATAGGATTCATCACTATTATGCCCAAACCCTGTTTTTGACTTATACCAATCAAAAAGGGCATCAAATAATGAAGATTTACCACTCCCATTTGGGCCTACAATAATCACAAGTTTAGATTCTTGAGATAATCCTGTGATTTTGGTATTTTTAAATCTCTTAAAATTTTTTACATGTATTTCCGATATTTTCATGTCTCTCCCTGATCCATAATATATACATATATACCTTTATCTTATTAATACATACCTAATATGGACGGGGGAAAAAGACAGGCACTTTTGTATTTCTTTCATCTTTTCTAAGCCCCACAATGTCACATAACGTTGTGTATCCGAACTTACTTCGCATATCCTGCATATTTAGTGGTGTATCCGAACCCGATCCACCCATATATCCCTCTGGACGAACTTCAATCATCACATACCCTCTTCATTCTTCTCCTGTATTAAATCTTTCAATCCACCTGACAAAAACACGCTATTCACGCGGCCAACCCAACCTCCGTGTATCTCCATACCAGTCTCACGAAGTCACTATACCCCACACTTAAGTGCAGGGCTTGCACAGTGCGATTTCGCATTCGATTTGGCTGCGCCAGCGATGGCTTCACAGATCGCATGCGACCAGTCCGCAAAGCAGTCTTCCAATCAGAGACAAACATCTGCGACCACAATACAGGTGTATGCAGGGCAGTAGCCCTTTGATAACCCTTTCCTGAGATCGCAGGATAGTACGCTGCATCGCAAGCAGTTTGCAACACCCCGCCTTCTGGTACATTCATAGATCGGGCATTCGTACCCGACTCGCCCTATCAACAGTGGCTGTGATCTCTCACACCCGGGACACCTGCCAGACTCCTTTGACAGGCAGGCATAACATGCCAGCCCACATGCCCCGATCTCATATTCCCGGGTCACACCATCAGCCCCTCTCTGACCAGTTCGTCTTCTGGCGCAATCACGAATATGCAAGCGTCCGCACCTTCCGCGATGCATTCGGTCTCAACGCACTCGATATCCTCTCTTTCCGTAAGTGCTCTCATAAATCCCGCAAGGATTCCGCATGAGTAATAGCACGCCTTCGAGACGTCACCATGCCGCTTCCATGCCCA
>JAIVYW010000302.1:0-2832 GCA_048635215.1 Candidatus Atribacteria bacterium | reverse complement strand
CTCAAACAGCATGTCATTTTTCCTCGAACATTCGTTCCTGCCTCTAAAAGCTCTAACGATCGCTCACTCCTTCCGGAACTCTCGGTTGGGCGCACGGCTGCGCCGTGCTCGAGTGTGGGGGAGAAACAGAGAAAAGAAAATAGAAAAAAGTGAGTAGAAGGAGAAGAAAAGACCAACTTTTTGGGAGAAGAACCGTATTTGTTAACTTTGTGAACCACCGTCCCCGATATTAAAACCTCTTAAGATCTTTGAGATGAAATTCCCATTCGGGAGTGTCGAGTATTCCGTTCTCCGGTATGACATACCACGGTGAAATGCGGTCCGGGCTGTTCAGTATATGAAAATCCTGAGCCGGCATATAGCTTTGTCCCAGGAGAAATATCTTCTCTCCCTTATCGTTTTCGGCGATGTCAACAATGATCACGGCATGTCCGGGAAAGCCGCCTTGAATAAAGGTATCTCCGATCTCCATCTTGGAGGGGTCCGTGACCGATGTCATCTCTTTTTCCAGTGAGCTGGTATTAGCGTATGAAAATACCATGATCAAGTAGCGTTTGAAGGAGGCATATCCCGTATCATTTTTCGGCGCATTTTTCCAAAGAACTTTATTCCCCTGGATCTTCACGCCAAAGCCCTTGCTCCATTTTTCAAATGAACATTTGAAACCCGAAACAAAATTGAATGATATTTCGTCGTATCTTTCGTGATAGTAAAGATATTCTGCCCGCAGCCGCATGATAGCATCCGCGCATTGCTGAAGGTCTCTCTTGCCGACATCAATATCGATGACCGCATATTGAGCCCTTTGATTTGCTTTCTTTCTTCCATCGAAGAGGTAAACGGCCTTACCCTTTTTCAATGGCAACTCTCTCAGAAATTCTCCGAAGCTCTTCGATGTTACATCTATTCGACTAAAACCGTCCGGTGTCTGGATGTGCGCGATCCTCTTTGTGATGAATTCTCCTGTGACCCAGGGCAATCTCTTCTTTTCGGCTGTGGTGAATATACCCAACAGAGCTGAATAAGTATTTATGGAACAGTACACTAGTTCAGTGTGAAGTATCTTGATCTTTGCAAGAGCGGCCTGTTTCGATATCGCTCCGTCCCTGATGTCTCTTTGAAGTGCGTCCCAATGCTGAGCTGGATTTCCACCGCAGGAGAGCATGGCGAAAATCGACAAAAATAGTATTATCTTCTTCATATGAGCATTATAGCATGAAACGAAGTGAATAGTGAAGCTTCGCAGAGCACACGAGCACAAGCAATGCTGAGCTTGCTCAGCAAGTCTGAAGTGTGAAGTTTGAAGTGTAAAGTGGGAAAATACAATGAATAGTGAACAATGAAGAAATTGATGATAAGATGATAGGGTGATAGGTTTGTAGGTGGAGAGAGATGGATTATCGGGTCCCCGATGTAATCGGGGTTTCCAAGGTCACACGCCTGATAACGATAATGACAAAAGAGAGAGGGGATAACAAAATACAATGAATAATTGGGAAATGAATAATGAACAATTAGGAGAGAAAAAGGGAGTGAGATTCAAAGAAGTGTGGAGAATGTAACAGAGAGAAGATTGTTCAAAGGTTATGCTTCGCAGAGCACAAGCGACAAGGTTTAAGAAGAGAGAGATAGCATTCGAAGATTTGTGGAGATTGGTTTCGTGTTGATTCTAACGAGGCAAAGAGTTTACACGCTACGCTTCCTGTCAACTCTTTGTTTGGTACTTTTGCACCGGGACAGACGAACGCCTTTGGCGTACGACATGTCCCATATCTGACTTCGCTCCGGCGTGATATGATTGTAACAGAATAATTAATGGGGTAAACGAAATAACGATTTTTCGGTTACGGGTGGGAATATCGTTTCAGAGCATTCAATAAAGGACTTGACAAAGCACATATTTTATGCTAATGTAGTCCAGTAACGAAAATGTAGCTCAGACTACAACACGGAGGTTATATGAAAAAGATTATTCTTTTAACAGTACTTTTTATGGTTGCCGGCTTTGTTCATGCGAAACAGGATCCGGGCTTTTTGAGCGGGAAAATATTAAGTGATAAAAACGGAGAAGTCGTTTCAAACACAAGAATATTTATAGATGATTCTCTTGGGTACGCCATTTCGGACTCACAGGGTGAATACCTATTGATCTTAAAGCCAGGTAGTCACAAGATAACAGTCTACAGAGCGGGGTATTTATCGGATTCCTTTGAGGTTGAAATAGTTTCCAGAGAAATATGTGAGAAGGACATACGGCTAAAAAAAGATATTTTCGGCAGCGAAACCATGGTAATAACCGGAACAAGGACATCAAGACACATTAAGGACACCCCGATAAAAACGGAACTGATAACATCGCAGGAGATAGAAAGAAAAAATGCTGGAAATCTATACGAGGTACTTGAGGGAAATGCAGGGATAAGGGTCGAACAGCAATGTTCCTACTGTAATTTCTCTATGGTCAGGTTGCAGGGCCTTTCAGGGGATCACACACAGGTACTAATAGACGGTGAACCCATATATACCGGACTCGCAGGAATATACGGACTTCAGCAAATACCGGCAGCATTGATAGAAAGAGTGGAAATTGTAAAGGGCGCGGGTTCGGCGATGTATGGAAGCAGTGCTATCGGAGGTACGATAAATATCGTTACGAAGAATCCTATTGGTCCAAAATCCAAGATAAATCTGGAACTTGGTACGGAAGGCACAAATAGATTCAGCATAAATAATACTTTGAAATACGGCAATTGGGGCCTGGCCCTGTTTGCCCAGAAAGATGAAGCTGATGAAATTGACGATTCCGGAAATGGATGGAGGCAGGAACCGGAC
>JAIVYW010000301.1:0-2833 GCA_048635215.1 Candidatus Atribacteria bacterium | reverse complement strand
AGCCTGCTCCCTTTTTGCTTTACATCGTTATGGAATATATCCACGGAAAGAATCTTCGCGAGATCGACAAATTGATCGGCTTCAGAAAGATCCCATGGAAAAAATCCGCATATATCGCCTATAAAAGCGCGTTGGGACTGGATTTCGCCCATGGCGCCAAAGACCATTACGGAAGGCCCCTTGAGATCGTTCACCGTGATATATCTCCGCAGAACATCATGGTCACATTCTCCGGCGAGGTCAAGGTCGCGGACTTCGGAATTGCCAAGGTGGCAAAGGACGGTATTAAAGAAGAAAAGGTCCTCGCGGGAAAATATCCTTTCATGTCGCCCGAACAAACAAAGGGCGATG
The DNA here is from genome assembly GCA_048635215.1 of Candidatus Atribacteria bacterium. Taxonomy (GTDB): domain Bacteria; phylum AUK180; class AUK180; order AUK180; family AUK180; genus JAGLWT01. Next base: position 2,482 of record JAIVYW010000301.1, on the reverse strand, counting down.
CTCTTGACAAACGCTCTGACCTCTTTTCTCTGGGAATAGTATTTTATCAAATGCTCACCGGCAGGCCTCCCTTCACCGGAAAGAACGGACTGGAAATTATAAAGAGCATACGAAACGACGCGCCAACTCCCCCGTATAAAGTCAATCCTGATATTCCTGTCAATGTTTCAAACATCGTTATGAAATGCCTGGAAAAGGAGCCCGATTTCCGTTACAATACCGGTTTGGAAGTTGCCAAGGACATCGAGAAATATCTTCCCAATTTGATAGACATTTCAAATAAATTAGGGGAATTCCTTCTTGAAAAATATACGGTCAATCTGTCAAATAACATGACAAAGACCTCTCTTGATCAATCAATGGAATCGACGGAAACTCAGATATCAAAAACCATAAGTTCTATTATGGAGATGTTGAGGGAAGAGCCCGAGAATGTTGAATACCTTGAGAAGATCGGCTCAATTTATCTTATTCAGAAGAAATTCGATAAGGCATCGGAGTATTTCACCAGAGGGCTGGCGCTCGACGATTCCAACTTTCTCATCAGATTCAGACTGGCTCAGATATTTCTACGAAAAAAGGATAAGTACAGTTTCTCCCATCAATACACCATTTTGAAGAAATTGGACCCGAAAAATCCTCATATTGATCTTCTCCATCTTCAGTATTTGATCATATTCAAGAAATGGAAAGAGGCAGCGAAAGAGTTGAAAAGGCTTGCCAAGATTGAAGATTTCCAGGATAATATCGATTTCCTGATCCTTCAGGCAGAATATTATTCATTCAAAAAAGAGTATTCCAAGGTGATCAATAATTATCTCAAGATCTCCGAGATCGAACCCGAATTCTATTTCTTCAAAGAAGAGGTCCGACTCCTTGTTGAGGATCTATATGTATCCATCTTCGGAGAGGAGAAGATCATTGGCGAGATGACTTCCAACGGCGAGAAGGAAGCCGAGGAAGCTCGCGCGAAAGCCTATGAGGGGAAGAAGGCGCTTGTGATCGAAGATGATAAGAACACGCGGATCCTTCTGAAAATAATCCTTTCTGACGAGGGCTTTTCCGTTGACATGGCAAAAAGCGCGTTCAATGTTGAGAAATTACTCGAAATGCATGATTATGATCTCATCATTATGGATATCCTGATGCCCGGAAAGAACGGATTCAAACTCCTCGAACAGCTGCAAAAGAGCAATTTGATCGTTGAACATACAAAGGTCTTCATGATATCCGGAATATATAAATCAGCTAAATTCAAAAATATGGCAAGCGATCTGGGAGTGTTGGTGTATCTTGAGAAACCGTTTACCGCCAAACAGATCTCCCGGCATATTCACAAGCATGTACATGGAAAAGTCAGTTAAGGACTTTGAGCAATACCTAAGCGTCCAAAGGAATTATTCACCAAATACTATTCGTGCATATAGTGCGGATCTGCAGGATTTCTACACATTTATCGGCGAAAAATATGATGCAAAGGGCCTGGATGAAACCACTCATTACTGGGTAAGGTCGTATATAACATATCTTGTCCGCAAGGACCTTAAAAAGACCTCGATCCTGAGACATCTTTCCACGCTACGAAGCTATTTCAGATTCCGTATCAGAGAAGGCAGGGTACTCCGCAATCCGGTAAGTGGTGTTCTATCACCCAAAAGGCCTAAACGCCTTCCTAAGTTCTTCAATGTTTCTGAGATCGCTCAGATAATAGAGGCCATTGATGATTCTGATATCCTCGGCGCACGGGACAGAGCTATATTCGAACTCTTTTACTCTACAGGAATGAGAATATCTGAAATGAGCACATTATCGCATCGAAACCTTGATTTCCTTTCCGAGATCGTGCGGGTATTCGGAAAGGGTTCGAAAGAGCGAATAATTCCTCTGGGGGGATTCGCGATCAACTCTCTTAAAAAATATTTCGATTTCAAGATACAAAAAGGCTACACATTTATGGACAACTCTCCGGTGTTTCTCAATGTCAGGGGAAGCGGCATTTCATCAAGGGGAATTAGAATGATCGTTGACAAGAGGCTCAACCTGCTGGCAAAGAAGAATGGCCGGACTCCGCATACCTTAAGACACAGTTTTGCGACACATCTTCTCAATGGCGGCGCTGATATCAAGATCGTACAGGAATTACTGGGGCATGCATCACTGTCCACAACTCAGATATATACACATCTCTCCACCGCAAAACTAAAGGAAGTGTATAAACGCTCACATCCTCTGGAGAAGGATCAGCAATGAGAAAGATCTTCTTCATCGCGCCCTCATGGCATTCCGATAGGACAGAACTTCTGAGAGCGAGGAAGCTGCTTTCCGCTGATTTTAACTGTGAGATCGATGAAGATATATTCAAACAAGAGCGAATGCTCGCGGGATCTGATGAAAGACGCATTAGAGAATTAAACAAGGCCTTGAATTCCGACTCGGATATTATCTGGGCAGTACGCGGCGGTTACGGAGCGTCCCGCATTAT
>JAIVYW010000300.1:0-2842 GCA_048635215.1 Candidatus Atribacteria bacterium | reverse complement strand
ACTTACCAGGGTCGGTTTTTCGAATATTCGTATTTTCACGCCGGGAAAATTGGATGTGGATATTGTAAAAAATTTTGTGGCTGAAAAGCCGGACATCTTGGCAGGTCAACGGTTCATAAGGAATCTGTTGGGACGAAATGAAGAGGTATTAAAGGAGTTTCAGAAATTCTTGAGCGATCATCGGTTAAGTTCGCATTGCTGGATTTGGGCTGAGAAGTAGATGGAAGAATTTAACAAAGTGAAAGAAACAATCTTATTGATATGTCTTCTGCGATATAATCTCCAAAAATTGTGGATACACAGTGAAAATAGTCCGGAGGTAAATAAAATATGAAGATTGTTGCGATAATTCCGGTGCGTATGGCAGCAACCAGATTTCCCGGGAAACCCTTGGCTCCAATTCTTGGACTACCCATGATCGAACACGTGCGAAGACGGGTATCCATGTGTAACGACTTGGATGAAGTAATCGTGGCAACGTGTGACGAGGAGATCAGGGATGTGGTTGAGGCTGCTGGCGGCAGGGTGGTTATGACAGCCGATACGCATGAACGTTGCACCGATAGGATTGCTAAAGCAGCCACAAAGGTAAATGCCGATATAGTGATAAACGTTCAGGGAGACGAACCTCTGGTGATGCCGGAAATGATGAATAAGGTAGTCCGTCCGCTTCTGGATGATAATGTACGCATGAGAACCTTGTTTCGGACACTTTTCTGACCCAGGAGCATATGACGATACTTCCTTCAGATGTCTTTTATGCGCTCCTTCCTATCCATCATATATATACCATGACGGCGGTTTTCCTTGTAGCTTTATCCGCCGGCGCCGAGATCCTTTTCGGGCAGACGATAGCGATACAGGTCATTCTGCCGGATCTGAAGAAGGGAAAGGTGACGATGTTCCTCGGAGTCCCGCTTCTTTTCAATAAATTGATAAAGGGGATCATGAGAGGTGTAAGGGAGAAGGGGATACTGGTCTATGGGATAATCAGATTTCTTATGGGCATCAGCGGCCTGATCAAGAAGATCTTCAAGGTAAATCCCGGCAAGAAACTCTTCAATTCAATACTGAAAAAGGTGTCTCTTGAAAATATCAGGGTATGTATATCCGGAGGCGGCCCGCTTCCACCGGAAACATTCCGAAAATTCAATCAGCTGGGTGTTGATTTTGTTCAGGGATACGGCCTTACCGAAAGCTCGCCCATTCTCAATCTTAACCCTGTCGCGCATTACAAAGAGAAATCCGTGGGAAAACTTATACCAGGCATTGGGATGATCATACACGATCCTGATGAAAAAGGCGTTGGCGAGATATGGGTCCGCGGGCCTGTTGTGATGCAGGGATATTACAATAATCAAGAAGCGACCGAGAAGGTATTGGACAAGGACGGTTTTCTGCATACCGGGGATATGGGTTACCTCGATAATGAGGATTACCTCTATTTGTCAGGGAGAAAAAACAATATTATCGTGACATCCGGCGGAAAGAACGTATTTCCCGAAGAGATCGAATATTATTTTACCCTCTATGATGAAGTTGATCAATCATTGATCAAGGGTTTCATAGCGGACAAGAAGTTAAAAACAGAGCATGTAGAAGCGATGATCTTCCCTTCAATCGAGTTCTTTGAAAAGGATCATTCAGATCTGACCGGGCATGATGACGGCCGGATCCACGAGAGGATCGGCGAGATCGTTAAAGAGATCAATGAAAAAATGCCGATATACATGCGGATCAAGAAGTATCATCTCCTCGATCAGCCGATGGAGATGACATCCACAAAGAAGATACAGAGATATAAGGTCAAGGAGTAATATATGGAAAAAAGATCAATGACTTTTCTGAAAGAATTACTGAAGCAACCCAGCCCTTCGGGTTATGAGCAATCGGCCGCTGAAGTCTGGAGAAATTATGCAAAGAATTGGGTAGATGAGATCATGGGTGATTATCACGGGAATTCGTATGCCACGCTCAATCCCAAAGGCGATCTACCGATTTTCATGTCCGGCCATATTGATGAGATCGGATTTATGATAAAAGCCATTACGGAAAAAGGTTTTCTTAAGATCGCCCCTGTCGGTGGGATCGACTCGCATGTTGTAGCCGGCCAGAGGGTGAATATAAGCACAAAGAACGGTGCGGTGTACGGTGTAATAGGCAGAAAGGCGATTCACCTGCTTACTACTGAAGAAAGAGGAAAGGTTACACAATTAAAAGATATGTGGATCGACATAGGCGCGAAGGATAAGAAGGCCGCTGAAAAAATAGTGGATATCGGAGATGTTGCCGTTGTGGCGGTTGAGTTCAAGAAGGTCAGAGGCAGCATATATGTGTCACGCGGCTTTGACGACGGGATCGGAGCATTTGCCGTTATAGAGGCATTACGCCTGCTTGCGCAGGAGAAAAAGACAAAGCACAGGGTTTCAGCAGTCGCTACCGTTCAGGAAGAGATCGGCCTTCGCGGCGCTATCACAAGCTCTTATAATGTGGCGCCGAAGATCGGCTTTGCAGTTGATGTCACTTTCTCCTCAGACACTCCGGGTATCGCGAAAGACCTTTTCGGTGATGTTCAATTGGGAAAAGGCCCTGTTCTGGCAAGAGGAGCCAATATTAATCCGAAATTGTTCGAACTTCTGGTAAAAACAGCGAAAAAAGAAAAGATACCATATCAGGTCGTGGCAGCTCCAAGGGGAACCGGAACAGATGCCAATGCGCTTCAGCTTTCAAGAGGCGGCGTGGCGACTGCTTTGGTCAGTATTCCCAACAGATATATGCATACTCCCGTGGAAATGGTCGATCTCAAGGATGCTGAGAATACGGCTCTGCTCCTGGCAAAGAC
>JAIVYW010000299.1:0-2863 GCA_048635215.1 Candidatus Atribacteria bacterium | reverse complement strand
TTTATTTTTGCTTGAAGCATAAACAAGTTCCAGTCAGATTTTCATCTTTATCCAACTCAAGGCGACATTCTTTTAGCCCACACCGACCATTCCTTTTTTTATGGGTGCACCCTTTAATCTTACATGGTAATTGAGTCCTCTGTGGATAGCGTACTAATGCACGATAATATATATTAGCTTTGATAATTATATTATTTACTTCGTGTTTATTGTAAGAAAACATTTTTATCCTTATCCTTTTTTATTTTCTTCCCTTCAAATCAGGGCAGGGAGGGGATTTTAACCCCTCTCGGGAGACTACACCCGTTTCAACGCCTACTATCACGGAGTCCATCCCGTTTCGCCCTCGGCTAATCGGTTCTGTCTCTTGCACATATGCCCCTGCCCATTTGTTATTTATTTTATGAGTATTTCTTTCTTATGTGCATACTTAGCTTTAATCCCTGCCCGCCATTTCAAATACCTATTCAGCGCCTCAAACCTCGGTACATGGTCCGCTTGCTCCGAGACAAGGATAACAGTTATGCCGGTATTGCGCTGGTAGTCTTCCAAGTCCTCCAACCTATGTTTTGATAGCCGCCCATGTGCTTTGACACAAAAAGCTTTCCAATGTCCGTGAGAACAGGATAGGAAGTTTACTATACTGCCTTCCGGCTGCATAGTAACCACTCCGTGCTGTCTTACTGTTTTTAGGACATGATCTTTGAATAGCATCTGTTTTCTCCTACCTGTTATATTGCCCTCTCTTCCGTCCAAGCACCCGGATAGTTATCCGTCGCCGTGGTTGTACTGCCAGTACTGTAGCAATGAATACTAAATTCATAACTACCTGTTGTAGCGGCGGAATAACGAATGGTTATGCCATTCCTCTGATCCCAGCGTGTACTAGTTATTCTTCCGTTTTCTATTACTCTGCAATGCTCATGCCCACAGCCAGGACATTTTACTACATGATTGCCGTTTTTAGTTACATCCAAATCGAACCTAAAGTAGCTATCACATCCATGACAGTATATTTCCGTTTCTACCATTATTTCTTCCTCATTTCTTCCATCTCTTCCAAGCTAAATGGCGGTACTCGTTCAAGGGATATATCCCAGTTTTGGCCGGTTAATATGATAGTACCCTTTCCATCGCAATCAGGACATGAAAGAGAATGCATGGGGTCATCGTGAACAAAACCCATCCCGCCACACCGAAGGCAAGTTGCTTTTAGTTGTATCATTTTTGCACCTCTATCACATGGAATTTGAATGCCCACCTCATCTTTCCATTCCATTTCGGACTAGACTCTTGAAAGACTTTTTCATATTGTTCTGAGGTATATCCACCTTCAGCCCACGCATCTCGCTCAAATATTGGAATATCTCTAACATACAAAATACCTACTTTTGCTTTAGCAGCCATATTATCTAAAAAATAATTTGTACGTGTTATTCCACTTGTTTCAAGCCATATCTCATCCATCACTATCCTTATATCCGTTTCCGCTTTTACCCCCCTCTTAGACTGCACTGCATAATCCTTTCCAATTTGGTATATTCCGCGATTTAACCTACGTGTTTGTGTCTTCACATAAAAGGTTGGAAGGATAGATAAGAGTAGTGAAGGATATGTCTGTAAACCATTCCGTATCATTTCAATATGCCCGGGTACGTTGAATATCATTTTTGCACCTCTATCATATGAACCCTAACTTGAATATCTTTCTCCTCCTCCTCCTCCATCAATTTGAGATCCTGGACCAATCTCCCCTTTGCTTTATTCCGCCCTTCTTGCCGATTGAAATTATCACTTGAATCGCAGATCGCAACACCGTGAATGCCCATCTCTTGCAACTTTCTAAGAGTGCGCGCTGCCGGTTCAATAATGGGAAGGTTCAGCAATTTTCGTGTACCGTCACCGACTTTTAAACCATATCGTACCTTGTCCAGTATCTCTCTTATATCTCTCCAAGAACTCTGATCGGTTACAGCAATCGTTATAGCGCGAAAGGGATCGCATTGTGCCTTAAAATGATATATCCTAGTTTTCACGCCTAACCGTTCCAATTCCGCATTCAACTTCCGCTCTTCCCCCCGAACTTTATCATTTTTCATTTAGCGTCCATCCCCCTTCACATTGCTAATCACAACATTCTTCTTTTCGTCATAGTGCACAATATTCGTTTCTCCCACGTCTGCATCGAGCAGATCAGCATCCGCCAGCTTACGTAAATAGGTAAGGTCCCAGCTTTTGATACATTGAGTAAGCTTACCGATTTGCTGGAGGGTGCTGATAAGCTTTTCCTTATCATTGACCTTCAATGCCCGTGTTGTTCTTATTATTGCCGATCCCTCATCGCATTTATATGATTTGCCTTCGATGTCCCATCGTTCTATCAAATTATCTCTAATGATTTGCATTTTCAGATTGCATTCGTTAATCTCCGCTCTATAGTTTTTCTCTCCCTCTTGTACCTCTATTTCAATCTCTTCGATTTGCGATTTTAAATTAGAAAGGTATGGGTTTAATGCCATACTGCCTTCTAGTATTTCTTTCTTCAGTTCTAAGCTATGGTATGCTGCAATCCCTTCTTCTTTCCAATCTGCCATTACCTTTCACCCCCATATCTTCTGAACAATTCTTTCAACTCTCCAGGTCTCAATTCACGTGTGTTGCCACATTGAAAGCGTATTTCATTGTTTGGAAAAAGGGTAATAGGCTCCTCCTTATGGCACTTGTCGCATAGTAGTTTCATTCTTCTTCGCCCCCTTCCTCATAGAACTCCCCAGCTATTTCTTCTGCCTCCTCCTCTGCCTCTGCTATTACCTGTTTTGTAATCAATTTCTGCTGTGTCTTTACAACATCTTTCATATTGACC
>JAIVYW010000298.1:0-2865 GCA_048635215.1 Candidatus Atribacteria bacterium | reverse complement strand
GAATCGACACTGACGCCTTACAGGTTACGACTGCACCTGAAGTTAGAGAAGTGCCTCCAATAGGAGCTGTTCCCATTAAGCCGGAAGTCGTTGAGGAGAAGAAGGTTGAATTACCACCTGATGAACCCTGGCTAAAAAAGGGAATGAAGACGGAGATCCTGAAGGAGCAGTGGACGGGTCAGGTACTTGAGGTCACCTTGGGAGCTACGAGTGCTGAAGGGGGTACACGCTCAAAAAAGGTTGTCGTGGGTGGAGACGGACAGGTAACACTCGGAGACACCATTGTTAAAAGTGATGCGAAAAAGATAAGGAAATTGGATGAATTCAATGTGGTGACCGGTTTTGCCGGCGCGACCGCGGATGCCTTCACTCTTTTTGAAAAATTGCAGGGATTTCTGAAAAATTATCCGGATAATCTCCTGAAGGCATCGGTAGAACTCGCGAAATTATGGCGGACAGATCGGATGCTGAGGAGATTGGAAGCGATGATGATCGCGGTCAACAGTTCTTCATCACTTCTTATTTCAGGGACAGGCGATGTCCTGAATAGAGAGGATGATATCCTGGCGATCGGTTCCGGCGGCTCATATGCTCATGCAGCAGCGATGGCATTGTATAAGAACACAGACCTTTCTGCCCGTGATATTGTAGAAAAAGCGCTGACGATAGCCTCGGAGATCTGTATATACACCAATTCAAATCTGACGATAGAAGAGTTGGATGGGTGAAATAGTACCCGCCTCCCGGGTTCTCTTATTTGCGGGTATCATGGTTCCATACGAGCAGGGCTATATCGAGGACTGGACCCCATTTTCCCGTTTCGGCAACATCAAAGGCCGATCTCCGGTCATAGATTTCTCAGCGATCACAGATTATTATGATGAAGAGATGGGTGAAAGGATCGGAAAATACTATATTTACACGGACAAACTCTTTGATCCCGCCGATCTTCCTTCATTTAAGATCCACTCCAATGAGCTTGAAGATAAATTCAGCAAAGGGGGCAAAAGAAGGGTGAATTTCGATGTAGGGTATATCTCGCTCGCGAATGTGGTCCTTGCTTCCACAAAAAATTTCTTTCATAGGATATATTTAAAAGACGGGATATACGCGGAAGTGACCCTTTATTACAGAGACAAGAAATTTCAGTTGCTGCCCTGGACATACAGGGATTATCAGCGCGAAGACACTCAGGAATTCATTATGCAGGCCAGAGACTATCTCAAAATAAGCTCCCGGGGCGGTGGAAGATGAAAGAGGCGTTATTTTATCATAAGGCCTCGGATAATTCAGTAAAGTGCGAGCTCTGTCCAAGATCATGTATTATTGAAGACGGCGGCAAGGGTTACTGCGGAGTAAGAATGTGTGAAGACGGGAAACTCTTCGCCAAGAGTTACGGAGTGATTTCCGGCGCGGGACTGGATCCGATAGAGAAGAAACCTCTATATAACTATTTCCCCGGAAAGATGATCTTCTCGGTCGGATCATTCGGATGCAATCTTAAATGTCCCTTTTGTCAGAATGTATCGATCTCCGGTGCCGGGCAACCGGATTGCAAGGATTTCGTGCTTATACCCAATGCAACTCCTGAGTCCATCGTAAGAACCGCGATTGACAGGGGATCCTTTGGAATAGCTTTTACATATAACGAACCGCTGGTTAACTATGAATTTATGCTGGAGACCGCGGAGCTTGCGCGGCAGAATGGATTGAAGAATGTTCTTGTGACCAATGGGCAGATCAATCCTGCTCCTCTTGACAAATTGATGCCCTTTATCGATGCCGCTAATATCGACCTTAAATCTATTGATGCAGGGACTTACAGGGATTATATCGGAGGAGATCGCGATGTCACTTTGAATACCATCTCGAGAATGTACAATGCTGGCGTTCACATAGAAATAACACATCTAATGGTCACGGGCCATGTGGATTCTATAGACGAGATCGAGCAGATCTCCATCTGGATAAAGAATTTGGGTACGGAGATCCCTTTTCATATTTCAAGATACTTCCCCATGAATTTGGAAAAGAACCCTCCCACGACCCCGGAGGCATTGCTCGCTGCCCGAAAGAAGGCGATGGAATTCTTGAAGTATGTATATGTAGGCAATTTTTATTTTGAAGATGTTTCCGATACCATATGTTCTTCTTGCGGAAAGACATTGATCATAAGGTCAGGTTATGATGTCAGAATAGATCTGGATGGCGGCAAATGTCCCGAATGCGGCACGGTTTTGGACGGGGTGTTTTAGATGTTTGATAATTATACATTAATGGTGCTAAAGGGTGCGCAACTGGACAAAGCGGAGTCGCTACTCTCCAGGTTAGGGCTTGTGCTTGAAGAAGATGTCGAATATACCATAGGGCTCTTTAACGGGAATGAACTTATCGGCACCGGTTCTCTTTCCGGCAACATCCTCAAATGCATTGGTGTAGATCCGGAATTTCAGGAAGGCGGCCTTACCACAAAGATCGTAAATGAGCTGATAAGCTATCAGAATCAGAGAGGGATACATCATCTCTTTTTATTTACTACCCCGACGAATGCCGCTCTCTTTGAAGGGCTTGGCTTTCGTGAGGTAGAAAGGTCAGAACGCTTATTTGTTCTTTTGGAGATCGGCCCGCATGGTTTGAAGGGCTATTTGGAAGAAATACATAAGCATAAACGCGCGGGCAATAACGGGGCTGTGGTAGTGAATTGCAATCCCTTTACGCTTGGCCATCAATACCTGATAGAGAAGGCGGCTGCCGAAGTGGACAATCTTTATGTATTTGTTGTGCGTGAGGACCGGTCACTATTTCCGTATAAGGCGAGGTATGAACTCATAGAAAAGGGAGTTTCGCATATTAAGAACGCATATG
>JAIVYW010000297.1:0-2903 GCA_048635215.1 Candidatus Atribacteria bacterium | reverse complement strand
AATTCAAGTCATCTGCGGTGATCTCTTCAACCGTCTCCTCAAAGGCCGCTTCAACAGGTACTTCCACGGCAGGTTCTTCTATTGGGATTTCCTCTACTACCGGCTCTTCTGCGGGAGCTTCTTCTATGTCAGGTATATCTAAATTCAAGTCATCTGCGGTGATCTCTTCAACCGTCTCCTCAAAGGCCGCTTCAACAGGTACTTCCACGGCAGGTTCTTCTATTGGGATTTCCTCTACTACCGGCTCTTCTGCGGGAGCTTCTTCTATATCAGGAATTTCAAACTCAGGTTCTTCGGTGGCAGCAGCCTCATCCAGATCCGGGATCTCTTCAACAGGCGCTTCCAGCTCTTGGGGAATATCGTCCTCAAGGTCGGGAATCTCTACCTGCGGTTCTTCCTCGGGAATCTCATCCAGATCAGGGATCTCTACCTGCGGTTCTTCCTCGGGAATCTCATCCAGATCGGGAATATCCGGAACCGCATCATCAGCCTGCATAGCGTCAGCTACTATCGTTTCGTCATCAGCCGTGGGAAGAGAATCCTCCTCGTCTATATCAGGGATCCCCGAATCAATACCCAGACCGGCTGAGCCGTCATCATCAATGTCAAGAGAATTTAAAGTATCGTCCAAATCACCCAGGATCGCGTTCACATTCAGCTCGTCATCCATTGAAGCTTCGGCGGAAGGAAGCACTTCGTCAGGTGTTACGGGAGCAGCTTCTACAACTGCCTGGCCTTCTGAATTTTCAGCGTCGGGGCCGGAAAGGATCTCAGTTTTCTCATCTATTGAAGCTTCCTCCTCCAACATAGGGAGTTCTTCTTCGGGTTCTTCTGCCGGCTGTCCATCTGTTTCCATATCGGCAAAAATGTCGTCAAGAAGTTTTAAGCTTTCGTCATCAAAAGACGGGAAATCGTCATCTTCTCCATCGTCCGCTACAGAAATATCCTCTTCGGATACCGTTTCGATGGCAAAGGAAGCGATATCATCAACATTGTATGGTTTTAGAAAATATTTTTTAACGCCGAACTGATTCACAAAACGGTTACCGATGTCTTCTGAATCCACCAATAAGACAACATTTATATTGTCCAATAAGCCTTGTTGCTTTAATTGTGTACAGATCTGGAAGCCATTCAATTCCGGCAGGAAAAAGTCCAGAACCGCAACATCCGGTTTGTTCTCTACTATGGTATCAAGACCATCCTTACCGTTAAGGGCGATATTGATGTCGAAATTATCCTTCAAAGCGTTTTCAAGGTTATTTGCTAAGGTGGGATCTGCTTCAACAATAACTAATTTAGCCATGACATTCTCCTTAACATTATAATACTGTGTATTTTACCATATCTTCCAATACTTGTCAAATATCCTTTGTTCTATTCGGGAGAAGTACCGGATTCCATTTTATTGAAAACCTCCATTCCACCCCTCACATTATACGCCAATTCGACACATATATACTTGGGTTTCAAGGCTTTCTTCAGGTCGGTGAACATGATATCCAAGGCTTTTTCCTGATATATCCCCACATTTCGATATGAAATGAAGTAGTACTTCAAAGATTTCAATTCCACACACCTTCCATCGGGATAATATGTAATTATGACAGTGCCAAGATCAGGAAGGCCCGAAAACGGGCACACTGCGGAAAATTCAGGATACTCGATCACGATCTTCTGCGGCTTACCGTCATACTCAAAGGTTTCTATCACATCATAACGGATCTTGTCCGTTGCCTCAAAATTGAATTTCTTTCCTTCTGCCTTTGCCATTTCTTTTACCTCTATACACCCTTATTTAAGGCGTTTTTCAATTCATTGATCATTGATATCTCATAAGGATCCTCACCGTTAAGATGTGAGAGCTTATACGAAATAAGATCCCCCAGAAGGATAAATTTTAATGTTTCATCAAGGGCATTTTCAGAGGAAAATTCGAATTCAAGGTCAGCTTGCCCGGAAAAATGATCCAATTCCGCTTTCTCGATACTTTCTTCGTATGCGGAACGCAGAAGGATCACGCACATACCCTTCTTCCCGTTTACAAAAGGCACTATCTCATTGTGGCACATTTCCGGAAAATAGTGGCAGAAGGCATGATGTTTCGCATTCTCATTGATCTGGGTTTTCCACCTGTAAGAGGCGCCTCTCAAGGATGCCGGAGAATATATCAGAGCAATATTGGTTAACATAGCGGCGGCACCGGTTTCCGCGGCACCCCCGTCTTCGACAAGGGATTTGGAGAGCAATTCAAGCGCTGCCGCACCTCCCGCGAGATCATCCATTAAGTTTGGGAGACGAAGGTTAACCGATATCAATTTCACAAGAGAGGAAAAGATATAGTAAAAAGCATATCTGGGAGGAAGGCCGGAAGGAACGCTGACCGTTAGCTTTACAAAATTCTCGACTGACGATATTCCGATCTGTGTCGGGGCATTGCATGAATCTATCATTGAAAGGGTCTCCCCTGTTTTTCCGGAATAGGAGATCGGGATAAAGAGATCATCGGATGACAACTCAAAAGGAATACATTCACGGGAAAAGACAAAGACCGGCACATCGGAATAATCGGTAAGGATATCTCGTATTACCATGCCGGATATCGCTGAGCCGCCCATACCCGCGATCACAATGCGCCGAATGCTGTTTTTAAGAGCGGGAACCTTTAATTTGATCCCGTAGTTCAAATGCTTTGAAGCGCTTTGAATGACAGAAAGCAGTTTATTCTTATCATACGGGGACTTTTTCATGATAGATTTTACTGTTTTTCCCGCTTCAATGTCAACTCAGCATTTGACTTTTTACCGAAAATTGTTTAAAATTCTGCAAATAAGGGAGGTCTTGATGAAAACTCGAATAATGTTAGCAATGGTAGTGGCTTGTTTAGCCTTTTCCGCGATATC
>JAIVYW010000296.1:0-2906 GCA_048635215.1 Candidatus Atribacteria bacterium | reverse complement strand
ATTTCCGTGATGATAAGAAGAGTATAAGTGATTTTCTCAAGGAGCATATAGCCAAATTCGGCGAAAATATCAAGGTCTCACAATTTGTAATGTTTGAGATTAAATAGGAAATACAATGAACGCCGATTCTGTTATTCTAAAAATAAGCGGAGAGGCCCTCTGTTCTGAGGGGTCCGCATATTCTGCGTCCGGCCTGGAATTCCTGAAAACTGAATTGGAAGATATTCTGAAAATGGGAATAAGGCCCGCACTTATCCTCGGCGGCGGGAATATCTACAGAGGAAGAAAGGGCGTTTTTACAAGGGTCAACGGAGACCGTATGGGAATGCTTGCTACTGTAATGAATTCTATTGCCGTATCCGATTATCTGACCTCACACTCCATCATATCGAAGCCATTTTCCTCTCTTGAAATTGGCAGATTTGTAGATCTTTATCGAACCGAGAATGTTCTTGCCGCTATGGAAGAAGGAATAGTTCCTGTTTTTGGCGGCGGCACTGCAAATCCCTACTTTTCTACGGACTCTCTCGCCGCCCTGCGGGCGCTTGAGCTGGAAATACCACTCATATTAAAAGGAAGCACCGTTGACGGGATATACGATAAAGACCCCAATAAATTCAAGGATGCTCTTTTACAAAAAGAGATCATTATTCGCGAAGGCGGCGATCTGGATGTCGGAGTAATATTTGATCCAACCGCATTTTATCTGGCACAAACCGGCAAAACGAAACTGGTGGTTTACAATTTTTTCGAAAAAGGAAATACAAAGAAGGCTTATAATAATCAGATCGGGACCTTTGTCAAATGGGAGGATTAATATGTTAAAAGAGATCTATGACGGTACACGTTCGGATATGGATAAAGTTATCGAGGCATTGAAGAGTGAACTTTCCAAGATACGGACCGGACGGGCCAATCCCACGGTACTGGATTCTATCAGGATAAATTATTACGGACAGATCACACCGCTCAAGCAGGTTGCCGGCGTTCAGCTTCCCGAGCCGAGAATGATCCTTATACAACCATGGGACAAAAGCATTATTAATGATATTGAAAAAGCGATACAAGAGGCCAATATCGGCGTTACTCCTCAGAATGACGGCGTTGTTGTCAGATTACCTTTCCCGCCTCTTTCCGAGGAAACAAGAAAGGATAGCTTAAAATCCGCCAAGGGTACCGGAGAAAAATTCAAAGTAGGGCTCAGAAGTGTGCGCCATGATACGATAGACCTTATTAAAGCGATGGAAAAGGACAAAGAACTGACAGAAGACGAGAGAAAGAAGGGGATCGATGAGATCGACAGCATTACATCTGATTATGTTAAAAAGGTGGATGAGATCTTGAAGATGAAAGAATCGGAAATAATGGAAATATGAGTTCTCGCTCAGATAAACTTCCCGAACATATTGCGATAATTATGGACGGCAACGGCCGTTGGGCCAAGGCTCGCGGGAAAAATAAACTGGAGGGACATCGGCAGGGAGCGGTTACGGTAAAGAATATTGTTACTTCCGCCCGCAAGGCGGGGATAAAATACTTGACGCTATACGCCTTTTCCTATGAGAATTGGAAACGCCCTTCCGTGGAAGTGAACGGCTTGTTCAAATTGCTTGAAGATTATTGTAAAAGCGAAATGAATACCATGATCGATGAGGATATCCAATTCCATGTCATCGGGGAATGGGGCAAACTTCCCGGCAGAACAAGAAAAATACTTAAGGAAACCGCAAGAAGAACGGAGCATTGTGATTCGATGCGGCTTACCTTAGCTCTGAATTACTCAGGGAGAAGGGAGATAGTGAACGCGGCCAACCTTCTTATCAAGGATGGCGTGAAAAGGGTTACGGAAAAGGGATTTGAAAAACGGATGTTCACCTTTGATATGCCGGACCCAGATCTTCTGATCAGGACCAGCGGTGAATTGCGTGTCTCAAATTTTCTTTTATTTCAATGCGCCTATTCGGAATTCTTTTTTACAAATACCCTCTGGCCGGATTTTCAGGAAGAAGAATTTCTGAGCATTCTGGAAGACTACAAAAAACGGGACAGACGATATGGCGGCGCTTGATAATATTCGTTCCAGGCTCTTTGCAGGCACCATCTATGTTGCCTCCTCCCTTGTATTTTTTTATTTCGGCGGCATTTATCTGAAGATAGCCCTTACACTAGCTGCCGGGGTATGCCTGTTCGAGGTACTCACTCAATTAAAACTGAAGCGTTTTGCTCTGCTGTTTATTCCGCTTATCGCCTACTTGAACTTTATTCAGGGAGAACAGCAGTTCTTTAGAATACTTATCGCTGTCTTTTTCTTTTCGCCATTTCTGATCTATTACGGTATGAAGGCTACGGCGAGGATATTAGCGAGGATCGGAGTGTTCGCGATGCTCTTTTTCTTCATCGCTTGCGGATCCCGTTTTGCTTTTGAGGTAAGATCTCAAATGAACATGATACCCGCGTTTTTTATCCTTTTTTCTTGCTGGATATATGATAACGGTGCCTATTTTACCGGCGCATTTCTCGGAAAGAGAAAGATATTTGGAGAACTTTCTCCCAAAAAGACACTGGAGGGAGTTCTTGGCGGACTTCTCTGCAATCTGATCTTCGGTGTCCTCTGGAGTTTGATATTTTACGGCGGCATCAGAGCTGCTTTGTATTGGAGCGTTTTTGCAATGACCGTCGGCATTATATCTCAATTGGGCGATCTCTATATCTCCTTTTTCAAACGCTATATCAAGATTAAGGATTTTTCCGGTCTTCTTGGCGGGCACGGAGGACTTCTGGACCGTCTCGATTCTATCTATTTCACTTTTCCTTTGGTGTATATAATATTCGGCCTATGAAAAAGCGCATCGTTATCGGAGGTTCCACAGGGACCATTGGAACAAAGACGCTTGCGATCATTGAAG
>JAIVYW010000295.1:0-2910 GCA_048635215.1 Candidatus Atribacteria bacterium | reverse complement strand
CCTTCTTAATAAAGATTCAGGAAATCTCTCATTAAGGGACCTGGTATTCTTCCTTTCTCCCAAGGATGTGGCGTTTACCCTTTCCGGAATTATGAAGAATTTTTTCGGTGAAGGAGAAACACATGATATAGCCGAAGCGGCAGAAGCGGCGCTGGCGCGCTATTATGCCCTTCCTTCCATGCTGAGAGAATATATTTATCAATCATTGGAGATCCTTTCATCTTCAAAGGAGTACCGAAGATTTTCACCTCTTTTTCTTATGCTGAAAGAGGACCGCAAGCGATTGGCTATGAAAGCGGTTCCCGAAATAAGTTCAAGGGATCTCTTCAAGGCCATGCTGAAGCCGGTCAAGTATGAGACATTCCGCCAGGAGAACTCCGCCCCCATTGAAGAGGAGAAGGTTCTTGAAGCCCTTTCGGCATTGATCTCAACGATGAAGGGCAAAGGGTATGTGGAGAGAGAGTCGCAGATCGAAATGGCGCGCCTTGCCAATGACGCATTCAACTCAACGGGATCGGTGGTAATTGAAGCGCCCACAGGAACCGGAAAGACGCTCGGCTATCTGATCCCCGCGCTGCTGCGTTCATATTTCAAAAAGGAGCCCGTATTTATTTCCACATATACAAAATCCCTTCAAGTCCAGGTTTACAAAAAGGAGCTGAACCTTTTGAAGCAGGTGCTTCCGCCGTTCCGTCCTGCCGTCCTCTTTGGGCGGGAGAATTATCCCTGCCTTCTGAAGATGGAGATGGTGGAAAGCAGCGGCGGTTCCACTCTCTTTTCAAAAAGGGAAAAACTGATTTTCTTCGGCATAATCTCGCAATATATCCATGCCCATCTAGAGGAAGATCTTCCGCAATTCATCTTTCCCCATGCGACGCTGGATGAGAGCGAGTTCTATTCCACTTTCAGGGATATCTGCGCCCGAAGGGAGGATTGCCTAAATAAACGCTGCACATTCTTCAAGGAATGCCCTTATTTCAATGCGATCAAAAAGATCAAGAAATCAAATATCGGCGTAGTTAATCACTGGAATATGCTCGGATATATCGCCTCGGGCGAATTTGAAAATATCGACTGTGTCATAGATGAGGCCGATAAACTGGATGACGCTGCCGTTTCCGCATATACTCAGGAGATATCCACATATTATATATTTCGTGTATTGAAGGGGATATCTACCGGAAAGCGTACATTTATGAGAACCTTTGAGGAGCTATTTAATCTGGAGGATTCGATCTCCATGTCCGACAAAAATGCTTTTATCAAAGAGATCCAAAGATTCTTAAAGCGGATAAGGATACTTTTGTCAACAGTGATCAAAACTGAGAATTCCCGGTTTATTAATGTAAATCTCTACGATGAGACGAAGAATCATGATCTTGAGGGAGTATTTGACATCCTGCAAAAGCTCATGGTTCAGGTAAAACTCCTTCTGGAATATCTTTCCTTGATTCGGGATCATCACGAAAAAGAGATCACGGCCGCTAAATATCTGAATGTGAGGACATCTAATCTCATAGAGGACCTGTCCTTCATATACGATACCCTTAATAAAGCTCTTTCCGGAGAGAGCATCATTGAGGAGACCGAATGGGTATCTTTGTTCTCCACCGACAAGAACGGCGGATGGACATTGAGCGTCCGTCCGGTTCTGGCGGATCTTCTTCTGAGAAAATATTTTTATCCCAAGGTCAAGTCATTGTTGATGACCTCAGCTACCATTTCGGTTGACCGCTCATTGGCGTATTTCACGCGGCTCTGCGGGCTTGAGGACTTCCGATGGCGTCAATTGTCTTCCCCATTCGATCTTGGCGAGCAGATGAAGATCTTCGTGATAGACGATATTCCCGCATACTCTTTCTCCTCAAGGGATCATTTCAGGGAATCGGCCTATCATTCGATAAAGAAGATGGTCGATCATACCGGCGGCCGCCTGATGATGCTTTTTACAAGCTATGCCGACATGCATAATATTTACGAGAGATTATCAGCGGATAACGATAGCGGTCATGAGATTCTTTTACAAAAGCAGGGCCTCTGGTACAGGGAATATATCAACGAGAAATTTCGGAGTTCCACAAATGCAGTTCTAATGGGCGTAAAGGCCTATTGGTACGGCATCGATTTTCCGGGTGATATATTAAAATACCTCGTGATCTTCAAAATGCCCTATCTGCCCCCGCATGATATTATTGTGAAAAAACGGAAAAAAATGATAAACAATTATATGGATTTTGAGGCGAAATTATCTTTTAAGCAGGCGATCGGCCGTCTTATCAGGACCGAAACTGATACGGGCGGAGTCTTTATCCTTGATAAAAGAATATATAGACAGGATCAATATGAAACCTTTTTCACTCAATTAGACCCTTCGATCTCGATTCAATTGATTGATACGCAAAGCGCATTGGAGAAATTAGATGAGTTCCTTAGCTAGTGTTCGGATTAATAAAGGCGGTAACAATGGCTGATGCTATTTTATTTTGTATTCAAGGCGCGAGGAGAATAAGATTGTTCAAAAGTTTAAAGGTTCAAAAGTTCAAGGTTTTAAATGCAAATAAGATTCACATCCGTAACCGAAAAAGAGATATTTCGTTCTTGTCATTAGAATCATCTGTAAAAAACATAATATGCCGTAGCGAAGTAAGATATGGGACATGTCGTACGCCGCAGGCGTTCGTCTGTCCCGATGTAAAAGTTCCAAGCAAAGAGTTGACAGGAAGCGAAGCGTGTAAATTCTTTGCTCCGAAAAAGAGCGTCAGCCCGAAGGGAATATCATCTTTGGTCAATTTCTTCCTCTCTCTTCGCTTACGGACCACAAAGGGTCCGCTGTGCTCATTATTCGTTGGAATTGATTCAAATCTAAACATTCCATTGTCGTCGTATTTATGAATCAGAACACTATAAAAT
>JAIVYW010000294.1:0-2922 GCA_048635215.1 Candidatus Atribacteria bacterium | reverse complement strand
AAAAATAAACACATAACTTTATTCCTTTTCATCCTCATGTTTATGGGTGTCGCATGTATCGCTTCACAGGTTTGGGGGCAACCTAACGATCGCACGAAAAATGATTTCATAAAAATAAATAGTCCTATTTTGACAAAGAATCGAGTCATCATCGGCGCTGACATCAATTATCCACCCTACTCATTCTTGGACAAACAGGGGAAACCGCAGGACCCGCCAGAAATTCTGGGTTATGATTATTTTCATCCTAATCATAGTGAATTTTTTCTAATTACTTCGGATGGCTTTGAATGGAGTAATTCTCAATTTTTAGAGTATGAGATAGACCCCGCAGCGTTTTATATTTTATTTAACTGGGACTTTTGTTTTAGAGATGTGAACGATATCACACCGCAGGAGCAGTTGGAATATGAGATTAAAATCCTGGATAATGACGTGGAAAGTGATTGGATAAAATTAGGGCATAATACAGAGTTCTTGTTTAATGTTGAACTGTACGAATTGATATTATCAAAAAACTTTGATGAGGGCAAGACACTGAAGTTCAGGGTTCGATGCCTGGACGCATGTGGGAATATCAGTGAGTTTATCGAGAAGACAATTGAGATATTATTTATACCGCCGGAACTTGAGATATTATTCTTTGAATGGAACACAAGTGCAGGTCGGGAGTTTTTTCAATTTATCTGGGATGATGCATTGGAAGACGGTAAAATTCCGGCATTATCAATTGTTCTGAGAAATAACTCCGGGTACAGCGGAAAGGTTAGAGTTGAACGGAATCTTTTTAAATATACATTTAGACTTATGAAAAAATTATTTGACCAGCCGCTTGCAGATGTTTCAAAGAATATTTTCTTATATGATGTTCTTGAAGGAAAAATAATAGCGGATGAATTTTTAATTCACTCAAAACAGGTGAAGGAGATTCGGTTTGTTTGTGACCGGAACTTTGAGGAGATTGAGGATTACGAGATCTACAGCACGTTTCTTGGCTTGAATGGCCTGAAGAAACTTTGTAAGTGCTATGAATCAGATGGAGATACAGTAAAAAATTTTTTAAGAATAAATGGTGGATTGACCGGGGACCTGATTTCAGACCAGGAAGGTTATTACTATAACTATCCCGATTGGGACTTGGAACTCATTGAACCAAGGGTGGAATACGAATGCAGTACCTATGCCGCAGACTATTTTATCAAACTTTATATATCCTCCTTAAACGGAGATTCAGAAGTAATGATTGAAAAGGATATTGGATATAACTTATTTTTTAAAACTAATAACAGGTAGGGGCTACTATGAAGAAATGGTTATCGTTATTTTTTTTAATCGCTTTGATGCTGTTTAATATGGGGAATAAATATTATTATAAATATATGCAGAAGGTAATTGTTGAGAACACAAGTTTCTCGGAAACTCTCCCTGAAAAGTATCCGGTCGTCTTGGAAATTGACCTGGATAAATTAGTTGATGAAGGGAAAATAAGTTCTTATAATAATTTAAAGATTCTATTCTGTTCGTCCGGGGAGTTTTTAGAGGTTCCGGTCCTGATTCATTCTGATAAGACTAAAAACGAAAAAATTTGGTTTTGCTTAAATAAAGAGATATCAGAAGGTTGCCTGGATGATAATTATTATCTGGTATATTCAACTCAAACTTATTCTTCTGATGAGAGCTTGGAATTTGAACCAGCAAGTGATAATGAAACATGGATATTTGAAAATGATTTCAGTTTATGGGAACAATTCAGGACTACGGGTGAGGTTAACCTGGAATGGGGTTCAGAAGAAGAGATTCTATATGTTTTTGACCCCGTGGACGGGAACTCAGCAGTCGGGAGGAAAGGATTTAAATTCACGTCTTCCCTGATAATTAAGTCGGTTAGTTTTGACGGGATCCAATTCTTCGAAACTGATTATGAGAAACTCCAGCTTACATCGGGCTGGGGAAAACTATGGCAAACTGAAGATATTAATAACGGTAAGACCGCCACAATTTCAATTAATAACCTTAATAGTGATTTATTAGCGAAAGACCTGACTTTTATTCAGGCTGTGGTGATACCATTTGATAATTACCTGTTAAACTACTTCAAAATAAATAGAGTTGAAGTGGGATTTGCAGACCCGCCAAAGGTCTATGCCCTTGGTGAAGAACAGATTGGAGGGGTTGAAGCATTCAAGTATTATCGAAAACTTTCTTTAGAGAATACGTCCCCGGCATTTCAAATCCCGGCAGGGTATTATATTATGCTTGAACTGAATACAAAGAATCTCGTTGCTGATGGAAAGGTTCAGGAGGACTGTAATGACCTGAGAGTTTTTTATTACGATTCTGAGAATTTGTTATGGCATCAATTGGAACGGTTGGTGATAAACCCTAATCATGAGAGAACAGAAATTTGGTTCAGAACATTTAATCAGGTTAATCCGGGAGAAATCGATGAGTATGTCCTTTATTATAAATCAAAAACTCCAATTGAGAATGTATCTACATTGGATCTTCCGTTTTCGGTTGAGTCGGATAATAGTGTATTGGTGTTTAATGATGATTTCTCAGACTTCGAAGAGATTGTTAGTCAATCAGGCTGGGTTCTTGGAAATGAATCGAACCTATTAATCAATACGGAAATCAATACACCCGTTTCAGGGTTTGCAGGATTTAGATATCAGAATAATATGGAAATATATGACTTGATAATCTCAGGGAAGACGAATAACCCGAACGGAGACCTTACAATTGAAATCACAGATCTAAATAATGAGACGATCTATGAGTTCGACCCGGTGACCCGTTATTTTACAGACTTGATCATTCCGATTAATTGTGCTGAGAAACGATTTGTGAAGTTTAAAGTAAGACCGGTTGTTATGGGAACAGTATTTAATAGGGAAAGAGGGCTATACCTGTCAAAGGTTA
>JAIVYW010000293.1:0-2925 GCA_048635215.1 Candidatus Atribacteria bacterium | reverse complement strand
GTCGTTCAGGAAATTCAGCATCCCCGTTCTTTTCATGGGTACAGGGGAGAGCTTGGAGGATCTGCGGCCATTCAAGATAAATACATATCTTGAAAAAATATTATGACAAATCGAGGTTTCTCAACTTTTAACCTTGAACCTTTCAACTTTCGAACAATCTTCTACGCTTTACATATCGGAAATAAATACTCCCTCACCATCTGGTGAATAATATCACAAATTAAAGATTACACTTGTGAGAAAATTCACATAGTTATTGGCATTGCCCGTGAATGCAAAGTATTCTATATATAACAATGTACGGGTAAATCCGGCGTAAAAGTTCCAATAAAATATCGGAGTAAATAAAAAGAAGCGGTTGACATTGAATAAAGAATATGGTATTATTCTTCGGGTTAGTAAATAGAATAAGGTATAATCTATTGGAGGAATAAGAGTGAAGTTGTTTTTCAGTATATTCTTTCCACTAAAATCATCTATAGACATTGTTAATATGGTTGCTACTCATGCATTTCTTAATCCAATACTACATTATTAAGGTGTAAATCGTGATGGAACAAAAATTTATAAGTAATGAAAAAGTAAAATCCCTGACGAAAGAATTGATCCCCGACTACGAGATCTTTTATCCGCGCAGGCAAGAGGAGAGCTGGGACTGGGCGAAAATGGAAGCCGATTCGGAGTTTACATTTGAAGGCCACAGAACGGTCCTTCCTCTTAAGTACTTTTTCTATTCCCCTCAGGAGAATCTTGTTGAAAAGAAAAAGGATAAGCCAAGGATCATTTTTGGCGCACGCGGATGTGACACAAAAGGACTTTCACTTCTGAAGAAGATCTATCTGGAAGATCCCGAAGATCCTCATTTCAGAAAAGATGTCCTTGTCTTTTCGGCCGATTGTACCACACATCATCCGGATTGTTTCTGTACGGTCCTGGGAGATCAGCCGTGGGCTACGGAGAATTTCGATCTGAACTTCTCCATTGTGGAGAATGGATATCTGGTTTCTGTTGGTTCGGATGCCGGCGCGAAATTCTTAAAAGATCACGGTGGATATTTTGAATCTGCCCGATCCGAACAGGAAAAGTCAGTGAGCTCTCACAGGGCCTCTTTTGAAGAAGAATTGAAGAAGTTCAACGGGAACAAAGTATTGGATCTCAAGGACCTTGAGGGCAAGATCGAAAAACACAGCGATGTATTTAAGGAATATGGCAAAACCTGTGTCAGCTGCAGCAGTTGCACAAATGTTTGTTCCAGTTGTTTCTGTTTCTTCCTGTCAGAGGGGGATGAGAACAAGATCAGGTATATGGACAGTTGTCAGCTCAAGAGCTATGCGCGTGTCGCAGGCGGATCTAACCCCAGGGAAGATCTTATAGAACGGTTCAAACACAGATTTACCTGTAAATTCGTTTACAGGCCTCAAATGCAGGGCTTTAGCGGCTGCACCGGCTGCGGAAGGTGCACTGCCGGCTGTCAGGGGAAGATAGATTTCCAAGAAGTGCTGATAAAAGTTGCGGAGGCGAAATAATTATGGATCCTTATAAGACGATCAATTGTAAGGTTATTAAGGTTATCGAAGAGACCTTACTGATCAAAACATTTATCCTGGAGCCGGAAAAGGAATTTTCTTTTGCTACCGGTCAATTCATTCAACTTACCATGCCGAAGATAGGGGAATCTCCATTTACTCCATCCTCTTCTCAATTTGCCAAGGGCCCGTTTGAAGTGACGATAATGAAGGCCGGGCGAGTTACAGAGAAACTTCATGAATTGAAAGCAAACGATACAGTGGGGATCAGAGGGCCATTGGGGACCTCTTATCCGCTCAATGAGTTTGAAGGAAAAGAAGTGCTTTTGCTGGGCGGAGGAGTCGGGATGGCCCCACTGCGTTCATTACTTCTGACGCTTCTGGATGAAAAAGACAAATACAAAAAGATAATTCTCTTATACGGTGCGAAAAATCCTGCCGACATAGTTTATAAGGATCAGTTCGAGAGCTGGAAAAAGCGCGGTGCCGAGATCTGCAGGACCGTTGATGCGGCGGATAAGGACTGGAAGGAGAAAGAGGGAGTGGTGACCTGTTTATTTGATGATCATAGCGTAAATCCTAAAAACGGTGTCGCTGTCGTTTGCGGCCCCCCGATAATGATGAAATTCGGCACATTCAAACTCCTGGAGCTCGGCTATGCTCCGGAAAGTATTTATCTTTCCATGGAAAAGAATATGAGCTGCGGCATCGGTAAATGCGGCCATTGCGGGGTGGGTATATATTTTGCTTGTAAAGACGGTCCGGTTTTCAAATACAGCCTGATAAAAGACATAGAAGGGATTTGGGAATGAAAATGATATTAATTGATCTTGAAAAATGTTACAGTTGTAATAATTGCGTAGCGGAATGCAATTATCCTCTTCATGATCAGAAAACGGGTTTCAAATCAATACTCGAAGAGGCGATACGAAAGATCTATTGCCGTCATTGTGAAGATGCTCCTTGTGTCATCAGCTGCCCTACGGACGCTTTGAAAAAGGATGATGATCTTCACAGGTCAAGTTTTCTATGCACTTCCTGTAAGACCTGCCTTTTAGCCTGTCCGTTCGGAGTGAATACGCTTGAGACGGTTGAATTCAAGACATCCACATGTGATCTCTGCCCTGAAAGGGATCCTATTTGCGTAACATCATGTCCCGAAGGTGCGATCACTATCGGTGATTTCAAAGAAAATATTGAGGAGAATATCTACATGATAAAAGAAGGCCTTTTCGTGAAAGGGGTTCACTGGAAGAAGCAATTGGGGTTGACAGAATGAAAACTATCTTCTATTTCCTTGTTTTCCCCGGTTTCCTTTTTGCCTTGGTCGTAGGAATGGTCGCTTCTTATATTGAAAGGAAGGTTACCGCCAGGGTCCAATGGCGCGTAGGACCTCCTA
>JAIVYW010000292.1:0-2926 GCA_048635215.1 Candidatus Atribacteria bacterium | reverse complement strand
TATAATAATCAAGCAAATTTAAGAAACAAGGTTAGAAATTGATTGAAAATACACAATCGCCGAAATTATTGCCACTAAAAATAACAAATTTGCTTTCACAAACTCCTTAATTCACTGACATTGGGTTAGAGGTTGGAGGTTAGTGAATATTCGAGAAAGATCATGCACGAGAGGAAACTGGATCCCACGGTCGCCAACTCCCTCTGGATGACACTTTCCACTTCTTTACTTTCCTTCCCGCATCCGCTCAACGGGAGCCCGGCAGCGCCGGGCGACCAACCCAAAAGAGTTTTGAACCATTTAAGCGATATTGTAAAAGGCGTAGAGTTTACAATTGCTTCGCAATTCTCAACTCTTCGCTTGGAACTTTAACATCGGGACAGACGGTCGTTCGGAACGAACGAAGTGTGAGGTGTGATGTGTCACGTGTGAAGTGTGGATAGGAAGGGTATGGATTCTTCGGTCGCTAAGACTCATTCATAATGACAGATATGTGCCTATTTTACCTCATAATTGTTCATTGTTCACTGTCCTTAGGTACGGCGTGTCCCCTATTTAGATTAGTTCCAGCGTTCTATAGTTTATCGATTGATTATAAATAAAATCAGCGAAAGAGCGGTTTTTTGGTTACGGCTGTGCTTCTTTTTCCTTTTACACTTGTCCCCGGGACACTTGTTCACTGGGTCCACTTACTATTTGGGATTTTAATGAATGGTGGTCGATGGGAGGATATTTTTCCTTACTGGGAGGTGTAGACACAACCTGGATTCTCGATCACCCCGATAATGAAGGAAAGCGCAAGTTACACTCATTTTTCACTTATTCATCCCCCTTTGCCTGTATGAAGATGATTGCAAAGGCAGAAAGAGTTTGATATAATCTTCACATGGAATGGCTGGGAGCTTTCTTATCTTATATCTTTGTTGTAATATTTACCCCGGGACCCAACAACATCCTCGCAATGGCCATTGCCAATAATAACGGATTGAAAAACTCAATGAAATTCATTCTTGGGATTACAACCGGGGTTTTTATGCTGATGAATCTTTCCGCCTTCGCCAATGTCGTGCTCTATGAGGTTCTTCCTTCGGTAAAACCGTATATGGCCGCAACAGGATGTATTTATATGACTTATCTTGGAATAGCTTTTCTCCTCCCTTCCAAAAAGGCTCGGAACGACAAAACTGAACTCTCGGTCATTCAGGGACTGCTGCTTCAGTTCATTAATCCAAAGGCCATTCTTTTCGGAATAACCGTCTATGCATCTTTCCTCATACCAAATTTAAATTCAGGGACGCTCCTCTTTCTCTCAACTGTTTTTCTGGCGGGATTGGCTATGGCATCAACATTTCTCTGGGCCTTGTTCGGTTCTGTATTTCAGAGATTTCTAAAAAAATTCCGCAGGCCCTTCACTATTGCCATGGCCATACTTCTCTTCTACAGCGCCGCATCAATATCCGGCCTATTGGATATTATATAGAAATCCCCCTCTTTCGCTATTATGGTATGCTCTTTAATGATACGGTAAGATCCCTCTTTATTCAACGGCCAGGTGTTCAACTCGGGATTGATCAGAATTATTCCTTCTGGAAGTGATTTTCCCAGCATCCGGTATCTATTATCTTTTTTCAGTGTAGGAATTATTGAGCTTTGAATAAATATTGTCGCATCTTTGCGCTGCAGGAGTTCGGTTTCAATGGCTTTCAAATACTTATACTGATGCAGGCCCGAATACTTTCCGTGAGAAAGGTGTTCCCATAGCGAGCTATTTGCGATATTAATAAGAAGTATGGCAAGTAGAATATAAGTAAGCGCCCTGCCGCCGAAGCGCTTTTTGAGCACTTTTAGCCCGCCGGAAAAGGAGTAAAAGAGAAAAGGGAGTAGGTAAAAGGAAAAATGAAGAGCCAGGGAATGCATCTGTGTTTCAGATGAGGTGATCAGGACAATGTAGGCAATCGCGATCGCTGAAAGGGACAAAGGGCTGAGAAGGGGTATAAAAAGAAGCGGGGCTAAGTAATTCAATGTTTTCAGAAAACTCATGCCGCTCCAATCGAAGGCAAATATCCTGAACGGGTTACTTATCAGATTCATGGCGACCTCGCCCAAAGAAGCTCCCAGATGTGACCAATGAGAAAATAGATAGAATCCTTCGCCATGATAAAATGACGGCTGAATAAATAAGTATGTCAGTAAAAAATATGCAAGCGAAGATACGAAGAATACTATGCCCCATTTTTTACTGAATTTAAAGAACACCACCACGGCGAAAAGCGTAAGGTACAATGAGAGATCCTCTTTTAGCCCCAGGATCAGGACCCATAACAGCACCCTGAGCCATATCCTGCCCTTTGTGATAAATTGGTGGATCAGACAGAATAATAGAAGTGGAAAGAACGCGATGGGATGAAAATCATACATAACGCCCGAAATAAGAGGGCGGAAAAGCAGATAAGCGGAAATAACCAGAAATGCCTGGAATTCCGAAAGAAAGTCGGAAACGATCCGATATAGAAAATACGCGGATCCGCCGACAGCGATAACCTGCACTAGCATTAAGAACAAAGGGTGGCGGAATATCGCATAGAATGGAATCAAGACGAGAAGTGACGGCGTAAAATGCACTCCAAAATGACTTGCATAAATGCCGTGAAAGGGCTCAAAGAACATCTCGCCCTTCATTGTATTGAAAAAGGCATAGTCGAATATTGAAAGGTCGAATGTATTGGTACCGAAGGAAAAGTATTGAAATATGCGGGCGATCAGCAGTACCGAAGACCAGATAAGGATGAATTGTACTGTTCTGGAAAGCGTCTTCAACGATACCCCTTGATCCTTAGTATTTTAAAAAACATGATCAATGAATCCTTTAAAACCCTTACGCGGGAATTTCTTACATCTTCTCTCCACTCAACGGGAAATTCACACA
>JAIVYW010000291.1:0-2928 GCA_048635215.1 Candidatus Atribacteria bacterium | reverse complement strand
AGCAAAGACGGATCAAAACTCCATTAAATAATATATTATTTTTCTTTTTGAGCATCATGAAATGATGTGAGAAAAGCATATGTTAATAATGAAAAGATGGATTCCTCGCTCCCCGATGTAATCGGGGTTCCCAAGGTCATGCGCCTGGGAATGACAGAATGGATGGATCTTTCGTTACACTCAAGATGACAGCATATGCTGATTTTTCTTCCCAAACTAACCTTAAACCTCTTAGCTTTTAACGGTTATATGCCAAATAAAAGTCAACACCCTATTTGATGTATTTTACTTTGCTCTGCAAAATGATATAATCAAATGTCGGAGGACGATATATGCAGGAAAAAATAGATAAATCACAGCAAGAGAATAAAAAAACACCAACGAAAAAAGAGAGAAAGCCTATCAATTGGAGTTTGATATTGATATTTTTCCTTCTTGGCTTCATGCTCACCATTCCCTCTATGATATCAAGGATGCTGCCATCTACGGGTTCCAGGGTCGCGAAATCGGGCAATGATGTTTTTATACTGGTCAAAGATAATATGGTACTGCATCTCAAGGATAACGGCACATCTTTTGATTTCGTTTCATCTCTGACCAACGGTGATTCTCCTACTGAGACCGTGCTTGCTCCGGAGATCAGCCTGTCCGGCAATAAGATGATGGTCATTGGTGAAAAAAGTGTGGATATATACATTTACGATGCTTCAAAGAAGGACTTTGTCTTTCACAAAAAGATCGACTATCCGATTGAATGATGTATAGTGAGCTGAATCAGGAATCAGATCACACATGAGGGAACATATGGAAAAAAATAAGCATTACGAAGAATTGATCGAGCTTTTCTTTGATGGATGTGCGGAGAGCGTTCTGGAGAAGATCTTCGCGCAGGATGAGGCATTGATCTATCAGGATATCATTGAACTGCCGATATATATGATAATGAATCAGCTGGACAAGGAAGCCAATATAATGATGGAAGTGGGGCTTGCCCGCATCGCTTCGATGGACAATAAAAAGGTAGAGGCGGTGCTGTATAACAATCTGGCGAATAATCTGAGCTCGAGTTTTGATGAAGTAGCGCCCGAGGACCTGAGAAAAGCTCTGAAATATGCGGAGAAGGGACTTCAGCTGATGAAGGATTTAAATGATCCCCATGGAATTGCGAAATCCCTTGGAATGGTAGGGTTCTGCAATTTTGCTATGGAAGACTATCAGTCAGCTCAGGAGTATTATCGTTCCGCTTTGAAGGAGACCGTGTCACTAAATATGGAAGAAGAGACGGCGTGGAATTCTCTTTCATTGGCGCAGACGCTTTTTTTCATAGACCGCAAGGGATATCAGGAAGAGATCGCCGACCTTCTTGAAGACACGGGAAGGATCTTCACTGAGCTCAAAGATGATGAGGGACTGGCAGAGCTTACCGATTTTCTCTTAGAATTCCAATGATATTGTGATCAGATCCTTCATCACCTCTTTATTCTTCTTTTTCTTTTCATTCACTGTTTGTGCTTTACCGTTCTCCGGTGATGCTTATATAACTTCCTCATTCGCGGAGTTCCGGGGGCAAAATTATCATATGGGAATAGATCTTATCCCTGCCTCTGAAAGCGACACTGCGATACTCTCTCTGACCGATGGCGAGATCGTCAGGATAAGAAATGGACGCAGCGGATACGGCAGAGCCCTTTATATCGTGGATGAAAAGGGCGATATGTATGTATATGCTCATATGAGCTCGTTCTCACAGAAGATCATTGATAGTATACAAATACCTATTTGGAGGAATGAAGGGAAAATATATATAGACAGGAGTTTCGATAGGGACAGGGTAATGATAAAAAAGGGTGAGACGATCGGCTTTCTGGGCAATTCGGGCTCCGGTACCGGCGATCATCTTCATCTGGAGGTTCGGGAGAACGGCTCTACCTGTATCAATCCGATGATAAGCAATATCGATATTATTCCCGATACGGCTCCGCCTGAGCTATGCAGGGTGGTGTTTACGGCACGCAAAGGGCAATACTATCTGATATTGGGTGCCTATGATCCCGTTTCGGGGCGGAATAACCGTCTGGGACTGGACCTTATAAGATCTTCGTTAATTAATTATCTCTCGGAGGAGCTGATCGATTATTCTGAATACCGGCTCGGGGGCGAGATCTATGATACCCTTGAGAGTTCTTATGAATGCTACTTCTACCGTTTTAAACTCCCGGATATTCCACCTCAAGGACAGGTCGATCTGATATTGGGTGACATTTACGGGAATACCGCCGATTATCAATTCGTATTCCCCGATAAAAATGCTCTTATCAGCGAGAGTTATGATCTTCTCAATGATGAAATATATTATCAACCCATTTATTCGCATCTTCCCACTTCAGAAATTGTTAAGACAGGCGGTTCAGATGAACTGGAATTCGCCGTTTCAGTGGATAATGGGGATGTGTATGTGGATATCTACCCAGGATTTACCGGCCCCGGGAGATATCTTGAATTTGATATGCACTTCGATAATAGAGAAGGACTGTATTCTGTTTCCCGAAACGGAATAACCGGTTTTATAACAGCTGAAAACAAGGTGAAACTCTTTCCCGGAAAATATGTATTATTGAGGGATAAGGTAAAGCCTGAAATAATTCAAAAGGCGGAGGGTATCTTTGTGAAAGACGGCCTTTCAGGAATAGATATCGGTAGAACTATCTTGAAATACGATGGAAATGAGCTGTCTCCCGAAAGGGATTACAATATCCTGCCATCAGGGGAGCTGGTGATATTCTTTACTCCTGCCGAAAAAGAGAACTTCACATTAAAAATATATGACCGCGCTGGTAATAAACGAAAGAAACGGCTGCATCATTCAACGATGAAATCTTTGATTATGCCTTTTTTGAATCCCGCGTCCTCGATCCTGTCACAATGATC
>JAIVYW010000290.1:0-2928 GCA_048635215.1 Candidatus Atribacteria bacterium | reverse complement strand
TCCAGATCTGAAACATTCAGCCCGGTGCCGTCCTCATCCATCGGAACACCGACAAATCGTGCGCCGTATTGATTGAAAGCGGAAAGTCCTCCCAGATAGGTGGGCCGCTCAACGATAACAGGATCAGAGGGATCGACAAGGATCTTGGCTATAAGATCCAAGGCCTGTTGTGATGAGGTGGTGGGAAGAATGTTGGCAGCCGTGAGATCAAGGCCGTTCATCCTCTTTTCCCATTTGATCAATTGATCAACGAAGGCGGGGTATCCGTCAGTAGGGCCGTATTGAAGGGCTTTTTTACCCTCTCTCTTCATAACGGTATCTACAATATCTATCACCTCATCGATCGGAAAGGTTTCAGGGGCGGGAAGCCCGCCGGCAAATGAGATTATCTCGGGCCTGTTGGTAAGCTTCAAGATCTCTCTGATAGCGGATTTTTTCATCCGTCTCGCATTTATTGAATAGTTTTTCACCCAGTCGATCATAAGACCTCCTTAAAGTAATTATTTATTTTTTTCTAATTGCTTCGCTTTTTCCAGTGGAATATCCTTGTCCAGATATTTATGATGGCAGGCCTCGCAAACTGCGTGACCATCGGTTAATTCCTCGATAAACTTGAATTTGCCGCATATCTGACAGGTTTGAAAACGCCCCTTAAAGAATGATTTAATAATACGGTCGGCCTTTTCCTCCGAACGCATTTTCTGTTCATAGTCATAAAGCACCATAGAGATCAGTTTGTTCAATTTATTTATATCAGCGCCTTTCAAGAGGCCATAGATCTTATCCACGATCTTCTCAATATTCTCGATGCGATGGTCGAGCTCGCTAATTTTCTTATTGTTTTCGGTAGTATTGTAACTCATATACTTTTATAACAAATATCGCTGTATTTTTCAACTATTTTCTTTATTTTCAGAACTCCTTGAAAACCCTAGCCATTGGCGTATCATCCAATTCGATCTCGAAATTAAGTACTTTTCCATACGGTGTTTTCATAACTTCCATACCGACATCGGACAAACGCTGTACCCCTTTGTCTATTATCTCGCAGGCTGCTTCGAAGCTCGCCTTCGAGGATGACAGATGTGAGAAAGAATGAAGTATGACGCTATTGCTGTCCCATTTCCTGGCGAACCATTTTACATTCTTCACATACTTCGTTATTGCCTTACCAAGATTCTCTTCATCCTTTTCCTCAGCATGAGTAAATATGATTATCCCCTTTTCGAAACGGCCGTCATCAGCATCCTTCCAATATGCGTACTTTTCAAATCTCAGCATTAGCATCTTCATTTCGTTCTCCTATCTTAATCTGATCCATAAATAGAGGATAGAGGCTAGAGGTTCGAGGTTAGTGCAGAAAAAAGGAATCACATCCATCTCTCTTTCATTCTTCATCCTTCATTTCCCCACTTGTCACTTGTGCTCCTATCACCTTATCATCCTATCAACCCTTTCCATGTTCCACTGGGTCCACTTGTCCCTGGGTCCACTGCGAAGCGTCATTGTCATCGCATCGCTCTGCTATCCAATACAATTCCACCGACAATAAGCAATAATCCTATCAATGTGTAGCTTTTTATCCTTTCACCCAGCACTGCGTTTATGATCAGCAGAGAAATCAATGGCGCCAGATAAACGACCGAAGACACCCGGGAAGTACGGTCCGCTGTTTTCAAGGCCTTCAGCCATATAAAAAAAGCCAATCCCATTTCGAAGATGCCTATATAACAACTGCCCAATATACCCGGCAATGTAAACCCCTTCATTCCGCCTGAAAGAAGAAGATACAAGAGGGATAGAATGCTTCCCATGAAAAATCCCATGAACAATTTTACTGAATCGGGCCTTTTGTCGCGAATATTCAGCATCCAATACACTCCCCAGAATACGCTAGACAATATCGGCAGAAGAAGGGCCGGTTTGAAACCTCCGGTAAATGAGATCCCGCCTACTACCGTGCCCACTCCGATCAGGCCGGCCGTCAGCGCGATCAGGGTCCTGAAGGGCAATTTCTGCTTCAGAAAAGGTATGGAAAGCAGAGCTATGACCATCGGCCAGGTATAGTTCAGCACCAATGCGGTCTGAGCGGAAAGCATGTCATAGGCCTTAAAAAGGATCAAATAGTAAAAAAAGGGGTTTATGGCTCCAGCGAGAAGTGACCTCATCAGGTATTTTCTTTCGAATAAACTGAGAAAATGCCCCTTGAACAGAACGATGATGAACATGGCGAGCGCGGATGCCAAGGAGGCGACGAAAAGGATTGCCTCGGGTGTCATGTGGATCAAGGTCAATTTGAATGCCGTGGCTGCGGTTGACCAGAATATAACAGCAATAAAGGCTAGTGATCTGCTCCTTAAATACGGTATCAATGGCTGATGCCCTTTTCTTCCGAATTCAAGGCGCGATGAACGCCACATACCCACAGCGGTATGTCAGAGACGAGCAACGTAGAAGACAGAAAAAAGAGCTTCTGCCCGAAGGGAATGTCATCTTTGGTCAATTTCTTCCTCTCTCTTCGCTCACGGACCACAGAGGGTACGCCGTGCTCATCGTTCGTTGGAATTGACTCAAATCTAAACATTCCATTGTCACCGTATTTATGGAGCTGAACACTAAAATAAAGGCCTTTTGATTGCCTTTGATCAATTTCTTCCTCTCTCTTCGCTCACGGACCACAGAGGGTACGCCGTGTTCGAAGCTTCTCAGAGCACAAGTGACAAGTGCACAAGGCACAAGTTGGGAAATGAAGGATGAAGAATGAAAGAGAGACGGGTGTGGATATTGTTTCCATTTCAACCTCGCACTTCGTACATCGCACCTCGTACCTCGTACTGTTTTTATCACTTCGTACTTCGCACCTCCAACCTCGTACCTCGTTCACTCGTGAACGATTGCCTTTGATCAATTGCGGCCCCCGAGAAGTAT
>JAIVYW010000289.1:0-2944 GCA_048635215.1 Candidatus Atribacteria bacterium | reverse complement strand
ATTTTGAGGATCAGCACTTGATGGAGTGCGGTTTTATTGCTTTCGAGCTCCGGAAGCTCTTCTTTCAAAAGAGCAACCATTTCGGGGTCTTCATTCTTGGAGATCGCCTCCTCATATTCCGAGATCCTACCGACGACGGTAGAATATTTCTCAAAAACCTCAGCAACTTCCTTCATGCGAGTGTATTTCTTGGTTAATTCCACATACTCGCTTGAATCAGAGAACTCTTCAGGGTGTGAAACCCTTTTTTCGATCTCTTTAAATTCCTCTAAGAGTATGGAAATTACATTTTCCAAACTCATATGCAATTATTTGAGATTGTATTTCTTCTTGAATTTTTCCAAAGTTCCTTGAGTGTCAACAAATCTTTGCTGACCCGTAAAGAAGGGGTGACATGCCGAACATATTTCAACTTTCAGCTCCTTCTTGGTTGACCTGGTTACAAAAGTACTTCCACAGGCACAACTCACGTTACACTCAACATATTTTGGATGGATGTCTTTTTTCATAATATCCTCCGATTATATAATATCAATCAAAGTGGCATTGTATCAAAATCTGAAAATAAAAGCAAATGCAAAATGCGCTTGAGGGCGCATTTTTAGTGTGAAGAAAATGGATGATAGGTTGTTAAGGTGATAGGGTTGTAGGTGGAGAAGGGACAAAGGCAATTAATAATTGGGAAGAGAACTGCAACAAATCCGTCATTCCCGCGAAAGCAGGGAATCCATCCCTCTGAGGTGGCGGGCGATGTACGAAGTGGAAAAAGAAGCCAATATCCACATCCGGATTTGTCATCTTGTAGGGACAGGGCTTGACCTGTCCTCCCTTGCGTGTCATCCTGAGCTTTTCCGCGAAGGATCCATCTTTTTCTTTTACTATTCCGTCATTCCCAGGCGAATGACCTTGGGAACCCCGATTCATCGGGGAGCAGGGAATCCATCTTTCCCTTAGCGGAAGGACACGGCATGCCGTGTCCCTACGGTTGTTCTGATTTCTCTTTTCTCAACCTTGAACTTTTGAACATTTCAACTTTTGAACAATCTTCTCCAACCCACACATCTTTTAATATCATTAATACCTTTTGAATATTCAAGTAAAATATGCTACGCTCAAGACAGAGGGCAGCAGCGCGCCGTTATTAAGGTGCGGGGAGTATTGCGATATGTATGAATTTCTTTTAATCATCTTTGAGCTCGTGGAAAAACTGGGGCCTGCGATATGTATAATTGCGTGGATCACCGTTTCACTAAGTTCTATATTGATGATACTGCCTATTCGAAAAAAAATGACCAAAAAGATATTTCTACTCGCTTCTATCATCGGGGGGATCTCATTGGCTGCGCATCTTAGCGATTATTTTATCACCCTGCATATCACTCCGGATCTTGCGGATGAAGCGAATCCTCTCTGGAAGATCGTGCTTGAGACATATGGCTTGACCCTTGCCAAATGGTACGGCTTGACGGGAAAGATATTTCTATCAATACTCAGCTTTGAATTCTTCGCCTTTTATCTTATTTCACTCAAGAAACTCTTTCCTGAGGAAGGACTGCGCTTCTGGAGATTTCTAAAAAAATACGGGGCAACTTCCCGCAAAAAGATAAATTTTGACTTCATCTTCAATATATTTTCATTCCTCTTTGCTATGCTGGGACCGTTTTACATTTATGTGGCATATATGAATTCCATCCTATATACCTCGCTATACGATAAGCTGATCCCGATCCCGATCGCAATGATCCTTTACATTATTATAATGGTATTTCTGTATTTTCTTAATGGTTTTTCGAGCTACAGGAACAGTATGCGAAAACAGTAAATTATTGGGAAGCAGAACGATCTCCACATATCTTCTAATGTCATTGATCTTTCTGAGTCATCCTGAGTATTGCGAAGGATCCATCTTCTCTGTTTTCTATTCCTTAATTGTCCATTTCCAAATTGTTCACTATTTTTCGTCATTCCCGCGAAAGCAGGGAATCCATCTTTATCTTCTTCTTGCGCTTTCCCCCACTATTCATTGTTCATTGTTCATTTCTTAATTGTTCATTGTTCTTAAGTATCCGGAGATAGAGTTCCCGAGCGGATTCCAGCTCGGAAAGGAGGACGAATTCATCCGGCTGATGGGCATTTTCAATACTTCCCGGCCCCAGTACTACACCATGTTTGAAAATTGAAAGTTCGGTGCCGTAGGATACCGTCTTGCCGGAACCAAGAAATGAAAGCGTTTCCGGAAGGTCACACGCTACTGCGGGCAAGACGAAATGCTCCCTGATGACCGCATTGTAAGCTGACAAAAGCCGCGAAAATATATCTTT
Source organism: Candidatus Atribacteria bacterium (assembly GCA_048635215.1). GTDB lineage: Bacteria > AUK180 > AUK180 > AUK180 > AUK180 > JAGLWT01. The sequence continues at coordinate 623 of JAIVYW010000289.1, read as the reverse complement.
ATAATCTGTATCGTCACCGGGATCCCTTCTCAGAGTTAATACGAACTCTGTCTCTGCCGGAATTATATTATCCGCCTCGCCGCCCTTTATTATACATATGCTGAATGTCGTGTTTTTTTCCGCCTTGATATCCTCCAGAGCCACAATGAGACGCGCGGCTTTACTTATCGAATTGTCACCTTTCCAGGGATACCCGCTGTGAGCGGCAATACCCTTGACCAGAAATGTAAATTTCTCCACCCCGAAATGCGCAGTTACCGGCCTCAGAGAAGTCGGCTCTCCCACTATCATAAAAGGTAACGGCGATAATTGTTTTTTGGCTTCGATAGCGCCCCTGAAATCCACCTCTTCCCCGACGGTAAACAAGAGGCCGAAATCGGTAAAATCCTTGTCAATAGCATCAGAAGCGGCACAGATCATAGCGGCGGCAGAGCCCTTTGTATCACAGCAGCCGCGGCCGAATAATTTCTCTCCTCGATCGCTAAAAGGAATATGCGGAGGGACGGTATCTAAATGTGCATTCAAGATGACACGAGGATCACCCTTGACAGCATAAACACAAAACCCGTTCTCATCCACGGATACCTTTCTCGTATCCAACCCGATTTTTGAAAGCATCTCAA
>JAIVYW010000288.1:0-2890 GCA_048635215.1 Candidatus Atribacteria bacterium | reverse complement strand
TTTGATTATATTGTTGCGACAATTCCCATACCGCCATATATTGCTTGCTATTCTAATTAATTAGGTGTGTACTGTTCCCTATTTATACTCATAAATGTTTAATTAATATGTACTGAAAAATCGCTGCGAAAGCGGGAATCCATCTTATCTTTACGTTACACCTCACACTTCACACTTCACACGTGCGAACCTATCTGGTTCGCTTCATATCCGCCGAGATCATATACAGCGAAGGCAGGAAGAAAAGGGTCAGGAGCGTGGCGAATATAAGCCCGTAACACAGTGCCACAACGACCGGTTGTATCATTTCCGAAGTACCGCCCCAGCCGAAAACCGTGGGAACAAGGCCCACCACTGTTGTCAATGTTGTCAGGATGATGGGACGGAGGCGAACCCTGGCACCTTCCGCGATCGCCGAGATTATCGCCTGTTTATCGGAAACCTTATTTTCTTTGAATATCTTATTGATGAATGTTACCAGAACGATATTATCATTTACAATAACACCGATAAGACCAATGATGCCTATTAAGCCCATGAATGTGAGCGGCATGCCGTGTATCTTGAACCCGATGAGCGCGCCTATGACGCCAAATGGCAGCAGTACCAGTATAATAAATGGCTGCGAGGGTGAATTGAAAAGCAGGGCAAGAATGAAGTAGATGAATACCAGAGCAATAATGAATGCATATGTCAGGTCTTTCAATGAAGAAGCTGTTTCCTTATCTTCACCGCCGTGAAGAATATATACATCTCCGTATTTCATATTCATATACTTGCTGAATTTTTTACTTACCTGCTTCATGACCTGTTTTGAAGTAGCTAATTTCCCATCGACATCGCCGCTGATCGTGATCGCCTGTTCTCCATTATAATGTTCGATATTCGCGGCTCCTTTCTTTTCCTCAAAATACGCGATCGTCCCCAGCTTGATCAAGCGCCTGCTTTTATTGGGGATCGTCAGATCTTTCAAAAAACCTTTGTCCTTCTGATATTTCGGATCTATCTCCACACGAAAATCCACTTCCTTCTCATTATTTTGGATTGTGGTCGCAATGGCTCCATGATATGCAATTCGAATGGTTTGCGCCACTGTCGCGACATCGATATCCAATTGCGCCATCTTCTCCATATTAAAGCGTACCCGGATCTCGTCTTTGCCGGAGGTCAGATTATCCTCAATATCAGAAACCCCGGGAATGGCGGTCAAATATTCTTTGATGCTGTCGGCAAGCTCCCGTGACTTCTGCTCATTATTCCCGACGACCTGAATATCAATGGCATTTCCGACATCGGGGCCGAATATCTTTTTCTTGAAGGTCATCAGTTTAAATTTCTTCTTTGCTTTGGGCGGGATTGCCTTTCTTATCTGCTGTATCAAGGTCTTCGCGGACCTATCTCTTTTGGTGCTCGGGACTAGGTATATCTGTAATTGCGCCCAATTATCGTGATAACCTTCTACATTGAATGTTCTGCTGTCATGATGTCCAATGGCAGTTTTTACTGATAATAACTCTTTGGCTTTCACCGTTTTCAAAACCGTATCTTCTACGGCGCTGACATATTTTGTCGTCATTGCGCGCGAGGTGCCCAGCGGGGTCTCAAGGTTTATCGTGACCATATCCGAAGACGAATCAGTAGTAAGTGCGAATTTATCCATACCCTTAACGAACACTCCGACGGTCATAACAAATATCAGAATAAATACCACAAGTATGATATAACGGAATTTCAATACACGCTTTAAGAGTTTGGAATATGAAAGGGCGAGGGGTTCGAACCAGTCCTTTTTAATCTTTTTGCTTTTCTTTTTGGCCTTGCCGTGAAGAAGGTGATTCGGAAGAAGAAAAAAGGACTCAAAGAGCGAGGTGAGAAGCGCGACTGAAACGATCACGGGAAATACATAGACGAATTTACCCATCTTTCCCCCGATAAACGCCATCGGAACAAAAGCGGCAATAGTGGTCAATACCGATATCACCACGGCGGGGGCAACCTCGGAGGTCCCCTTCAGCGAAGCGTCAAACGCATTATTGCCAAGCCGGCGGTATCTGAAAATATTTTCAGAGATCACAATACCGTCATCGACAAGAATACCCATGATCGTAATTATCGCTCCCAGTGACATTATATTCAGCGTCATGTCAGAGAAGTATAAATAGGCCAGCGTAACAAGCATTATCACGGGAATGCCGAAGGCGGTCCAGAATGCGCTTTTGATATCCAGAAATACCATCAATATGAGAAATACCAATAGAAATCCGATTATCAGATTGGATTGAACGACATCAAGGAGGGCCTTGATCGAAAGGGATTGGTCGGCTATCGTTTCGATCTCGAATTTCTTCGGAAAAATATTTTTATTCTCTGCCAGAAAGCTTTTTATGCCCTCGGCTGTTTTCATCACATCGGCATTCTCCTTTTTAACGATGCTTAGGGCAATACCGGTAGTCTTATTTATTCTGACATCAACATCCTTATCCTTGAAGCCCTTTTTAATATCAGCGACATCTTTTATATAAACCCTTTTGCCCTCGTAACTGGAACGGATTATAACACTTCTGACATCCATGACATCGTCAAATTGCCCTACCGTAACGATCGTCATGTCTTCATGCACACCCTGAAGGGTGCCGCCGGTAGCCCGCACATTTTCCGCTTGAATACTTTGCACGATCTCATTCAGGGAAATATAATAATCCTTCAATTTGGAGGGGGATACATATATATGTACCTCAGGATCGGCATAGCCCTCCTTCTTTACCTCCCCAACGCCATCCAATTTCAGCAATGTGGATTCCAGGCGGTCCGCAAAGCCATACAATTCTTCAAGGGACGCGGATTGGCCTTCTTTGATCCTCAAGCCAATGGTGTAAACCGATTTTAATTT
>JAIVYW010000287.1:0-2962 GCA_048635215.1 Candidatus Atribacteria bacterium | reverse complement strand
TGCCGGCGTGTTCTGTCTTTCAGACGGATGTTTATGAATATGATGAAAATAAGCATGAAAATTTACATCTAACAAATTGCCAACACCATTATATGCTATTCTAAATTTTAATCTTTTTTTTTCCTTATCAAATATAATATTATCATGAAATCTAATGCTTGACTTATAACTATTAATGTTTTCTCCTACTAAGGGAGCTTTCCTCCCCAATCTTAGGGGAGAATTATTGAAACTCATCGAAATAATCGATGATGTCGCAAACAGGTCTGAAACCGTCGGGGATTACTATGTCCTTTATCAGCCGGAGTTCACCGACGAACAGGCGAAGACACTAGTCGAGATCGGCAAGATGACCAAGGTGGCCTTTGATCTTCTCAAGGAGGCATACGGAAGCCTTTTCAAGAATTTCAATAAGACCGTTGAGAAATGCGCGGAAATAGAATTAATTGAAGAGCAAATCGATACGATCGAGTGGAGGATACGCAAAGATATATTCAAGGGAGAGGACTTGGCCATGAATATCCTGAAAAAGGATTATGTGCTCCTTCTTTGCGATATCTCCGATAAGATCGAGGATGCCAGTGATATGCTTGAGATAATGGTTGTAAGAAGGAAGGCGTAGAATATTGTCTTTTCTAAATATATTACCTAAAATATTACCCGGAACCTTCCTGGGATGGGGCTTGGGGGCAAATGACGCATCTAATATTTTCGGAACCGCCGTTGCCAATAATATCATTAAGTTCTACCATGCCGCTATACTGGCAAGCATCTTCGTTATCGTGGGATCATTCCTCGAAGGGCCGAAAACCTTTGACACTGTCGGCGGCCTCGCAGCGATCACAAAAGGGGACCTCACGGCGATCACACTTGGCGCTGCGGTAAGCGTCGCTTTCTTCACCTATTTGAAACTTCCCATCTCAACCTCTCAGGCATTGGTCGGGTCGATACTCGGGATCGGCATCGTAAAAGGTTCTGATATCGACCTCAAGATCCTATTTAAGATCGTTCTTTGCTGGATCACAACCCCGCTGGGAGCGTTCATCATCGGATTTATTTTATATGCGTTCATCAAATGGATCTTCTCCAAATTCAATTACGGTGTACTCTTTTACAGCATCTTCATAAAAGTCGGGATCCTGCTCGCGGGCATAATGGGTTCTTATTCATTGGGTGCCAATAATGTAGGTAATGTCACCGGTATTTATGCTGTGCATATGAAGATCGCAAATCTGCCTTTCGGCCTTTCCTCAGATCGTTTCTGGGCACTTCTGGGCGGCATTTCGATCGCCATAGGCATAATGACCTATTCCAAAAGGGTTATGGAAACCGTTGGCAAGAAAATAACGAATATGCTGCCGATGATGGCTCTGATCTCTGTTGTGGCACAAAGCATTACCGTTTACATTTACACCAATGTCGGTGTGCCTGTATCGACATCGCAGGCAATAGTCGGCGCAGTTGCCGGCGTAGGCGCTGTACACGGTTTTTCAAGCGTTAACTTCAAGTCCATCGGACGGATCGCCATCGGATGGATGATGACACCTATCGCCGCGGGAGCGGTTGCCATAGGAACATATTTCTTGTTTAAGCTGTTTTAAAATGGAATTAAAAGATATTCAAAGGGAATTGCCTGAATTTAAAGAGAAGATCGACCTTGTCGGCGTTAAGAACATCTGCGCTCCCATAAGGATCAAGGACAGGGCGAATAAGGTACAGAATACAGTGGCAAAAATAGAAATGTCCGTATGCCTGCCTCATCATCAGAGGGGCACTCACATGAGCCGTTTCACGGAGCAGCTGCACCTCTCTGAAAGGACACTTTCTTATAAGACCTTAAAGAAAACCCTTGAGGACCTTCAGAAAATACTGCACGCCGAGTCCTCCTTCATTATTGTAAGATTCCCCTATTTCATTAAAAAGACCGCCCCTGTATCGAAATCAAAGAGCCTTATGAATTATGATGTGGAATTCACCGGGCGGTTAAAGGATGGGAAATTCTTATTCACTTTGACCGTGAAAGTTCCTGTTATGACACTTTGCCCGTGTTCTAAAGAGATCAGCGAGAACGGCGCTCACAATCAGAGGGCATTTGTAACGATCTCTATTGACACAAACAGCTTTGTCTGGATCGAGGACTTGGTCAAGCTTGCCGAGAACAGCGCATCCGCCCCCCTGTATATGACCTTGAAGCGGCCCGATGAGAAATTCATTACCGAACTATCCTATAATAATCCTCGATTTGTGGAGGATGTAGTAAGAAAGGTCGCAGACGGGCTGAAGGGGATCAGCAAGATAAGGAGATTCAGAGTAGAGGTTGAGTCTCAGGAATCCATACACAATCATTCCGCTTACGCATTCATCGAATATGAGAAAGAATAAAGCCATCGGGATCGATATCGATGCCGTTCTGGCAGATTCTGATCCCGTATTCATCAAAGAACTTCAGCAGATAACCGGCAAGGAGTTTATCAGAACAAAGGAAACGCCATTCAAATATGAGGATGCCTTCGGTATTGATGAAGACACAATGAATATCTTCTGGGATACCTTTACCCGCAAGAACGGCTGGATTGATATTCCCGTTCTATCAGGCGCTGTTGAAGCGGTCAAGCTGCTCCACGAGGAGTATCATATCGCCATTGTTTCAGCAAGGCCGCAGGTATTGGAAACCCAGACGGTCAAATGGCTGGAGCTCAATAATATCCCGTTCGACGAGATATTCTTCACTGATTTTGAGGATAAGGCACAAAAACTGTCGCATCTTGATGAATTGGAATACTTTCTGGAAGACAATCCCATTTTTATAATGAACTTGATAAAACGGGGCGTACATATCCTGCTTTTTGATTATCCTTGGAATCAGAATTTTACTGATCCCGGCGTTACAAGGGTCTTCGGTTGGGAAGATGTCTATAAATTGTTCTTCAAGTCCAATCGCGCCAGATAGTCAATAAACGAA
>JAIVYW010000286.1:0-2968 GCA_048635215.1 Candidatus Atribacteria bacterium | reverse complement strand
ATCTCAATCGAATTTTCTCAACTTGTGAACTTGGAACCTGCGAACTTGGAACGCTTCGGCACTGCGAAGCATACCCCCTCGTACCTCGTTCACTCGTGAACGACTGTCATCGTATTTATGAATCTGAACACTAGATTCTTCCTTATATCCGCATTATTATTAAGTATTTTCACCGGCTGTACATTGAAATTGACCATTGAGGACCATGACCGGCTTATGGGCAGAATAATTTCAACGGTAAAGGAAAAGACCCTATCCGGAAAGATGGGCAGTACTGAAGGGCTTCCTGTCGCTATTTCTTTTAAACTGGACCTGAAAAAAAACATCTTGATCGTTTATCATCCTCTTACAGGCGCTTCACAGAAGATCGACTTGAATGACATTGAGAAGTCGAATATACCAGATGATCTGCCAAGAGACCTTTTGGAGGAACTTCTATCTTTGAACTTGGATGATCTTCTCAGAACCGATTGGGGTGAAATAATATTCTACTCGTATATAAGAGGCAATAAGGAGGTTGCCCGTTTGGAGTTCACGAAAGGAAGAGCAACGGAACTATCTGTATTTACGGGCCGTTATCCACAATCCTATCGGGTCAGTTACCCGCCTGACGCTATCCTGAAATTAGAAAAAGAAGGATATTTTTGGGTCAAAATACTTGAAATATATTAAAAAACACCATAAAATATCGTATGAGAATAAAAAAATTCCCAATAACACTATTTCTTAATCTTGCCTTTATCATTTTTATGGTGACAAAGATAGGTGGCAACGGGGCAGATTCCTTGCTCAAATACGTGCTGGTCCTGTTATTTTCTATTCCATACGCGATATTCTATGTAAAAATGGCGGGAGGCAATATCACATTGACCCCGGAGATCATTCCTCTTCTTGGAATATTTCTGGTTTTCGAAAATATTTATATTCCCGTACTGATCCTTCTCACCGCTTATATTACCTTCGATGCCTTACGCAAGATCCCTTTCCCTAACATCTTGCGCAGAGTATTTATAATTTCCGCTTCCGCTGTTATCGGGGATCTTGTCTATTCGAATTATCGGGATATCATAGTATTCCAAAACCTTTCAGGAGCGTTCAAGTACCTTTTCGTATTGACCTTGACAGTGTTGATTATGAGGCAGATCTCGAATATGACCTTTGTTGTGATCAGCCAGAAGTACTCCAGAACGCATTTCATGAGAGACCTGGTCTCCTTTGTAATTCTCTTTCTGGCCTCTCTGATCTTTACCACCGGCTATTTTTATTTTTCACAGAACCTTCAAACTACAGGCGCAATCCTTTTCGTTATTATCTTTACTTTGCTGATGATGCTACTGCAGTATTTCACCAATTACCTTGAAACGAAAAAGAAGTATGGGCTTCTGTTGACGATGATGGGGAGGATTATTCAAAAATCGTCTCTGGATGATCAGCTTAGAGAGATCATTGATGCCATATTGGCAAATTACAAGATACATTTTATCTCCATCTGGCTTACCGACAATGATAAGAAAGTGAATATGCTGAAGGTTTGTCAACCCGAAGAATTGCTTTTAGATGATATTCTCGACCTGCCTTTCGGTCAAGGGGTGATCGGGAGATGCGTTGATGAGCAGGAAATTATTTACATTCCGGATATCTCTAAGGAAAAGGATTATTATGAGGGTGTAAAAGGTATTCGTTCGGAATTGACAATACCCATGATATTCAATGAGAAAGTTGTCGGTGTCATCGATCTTGAATCCAATAACAAGTACTATTTCAATGAGTTCCTGAAAGAACTTTTTGGTGAGCTCTCCAAACAATTGGCCCTGATAATAAACAATACCATTATCAATGATAAACTTCAGAAGCAATCGGGAGAAGTGAAGAATGTTCTGATGAATGTGCAGGAGCTTGCGGCGACCGTAAGGCAATCGTATATTCAGATCGAAGAAGAAGTAAATCAGGTAAATGACAAATTGACTGGATTCGCCTCTAAGAACAATGAATTGAATGAGAGGATCGGCCAGATCGCCAAGAATGAAGTGATGATCGACAAAAATATCGAAAAGATCAATGCCAGGATCGAAGAGAACGCAAATTCTGCTGAAATGACGAACAACCGTTTCTTTGAGACTATGGACATACTGAAACTTATTTTTTCAAGTGTTGATGAAGCTCATCTGCGCGTGAAGGAACTTTTCGAGTCACTTGAGAGCATCGATATGACATTGGCTAAGTTGACAGATATTTCCGAAAGAACGAATATCCTTTCATTTAACGCCGCTATCGAAGCCGCCCGCGCTGGAGAATTGGGCAAGGGTTTTGCTGTTGTAGCCAATAATATCAAAGAACTCGTCAATAAATCAGAAAAGAATATCTATGAAACCACAGGGACCATAAACTCTATTAAAGAGCTTATTGTCAGTTTGGATAACAGCTTCAAAAAGCAGTCAGAAACATCAGATGAGGCGGAGACCGTTGTAGGCACCTTGAAGGGTTATGTAGAGAAGATGATCACCGATTCCATCAAGGAGAATCACGATTTCAGCCGGCAACTGGGTATTTTGAAGTCAACAATGGGTGATCTTTCACTGATCCTCAGTGATGTGACTAATACCACAGTAGGCCTTGAGGATGTAAAACAAAAAAACAGCGAGATCGTAAATCAGGCCAATTTCCTTACCGACAAGATCGCGCAATTGGAAAATATGGTCAAGGGCCTGATCAAGATAGTAGAATAATATGACCGATAAAAAGAAAAAAGCACCTGAGCAAGAAGTAGATAGAGAAGATATCCTCTTTTTAAACCTTATCAAAATGCTCGAATTATCGGTCAAAAGCTCAATGGGCCTGGAAAAGAATCCTGTCACTGGAGAGGATAAGGTTGACATGGAATCCGCCCGTATTAATCTGGATATCCTCATTATGATCCAAAACAAGACATCAGGCAACCTCAACGACATCCTGACAAGGTATCTCAGGG
>JAIVYW010000285.1:0-2942 GCA_048635215.1 Candidatus Atribacteria bacterium | reverse complement strand
TCCCACGGTCGCCAACTCCCTCTGGATGACACTTTCCACTTCTTTATTTTCCTTCCCGCATCCGCTCCACGGGAGCCCGGCAGCGCCGGGCGACCAACCCAAAAGAGTTTTGAACCATTTAAGCGACATTGACATTTTTAGCGGCAGGAATGAATGGTGGCGAAGCCGAAAATATCCAATTGTCTGAGTGAGCGAAAGCTAACGAGTTTTGGGATTTTAATGAATGACGGCCGTGGTGAGTATCGTCGCAAAAAATGACATGAGAACAAAGACGGATCAAAACTCCATTAAATAATATATTATTTTCTTTTTGAACATCAGAAATGATGCGAGAAAAGCATATGTTAATAATAAATAGATGGATTGTCGAATCAAGTTCGACAATGACGGAAAGGCTAGTGTGTAGGGTATTAACGTTTGATTCTAAAGGGGCGAAGAGTGTACAATTGCTTCACAATTTTCAACTCTTCGCTTGGAACTTTTACATCGGGACAGACGAACGCCGGTGGCGTACGACATGTCCCCTATCTTGATTGGGGTGCGGCGTGAAACGATTGTAACAGAAAATATAATGTATTAAGCGAAATAGTAATTTTCCGGTTACGGGTGTGGGTATTGCTTTATTTTTAATATTTTCATTGTATTTTCCCACTTTACACTTCACACTTCACACCTCACACTTTCTTTTGCACTTGTCGCTTGTGCTCTGCGAAGCAAGGCCTATAACACATATCCTATTACGATGAATCAGAGCACTATAAAAGCAAAAGCTTGAGGATTTGAAATTTTACTCTCTTTAAAATATAATATAGTATTAGGAAAAGGAGAATATGAAGATAGGATTTATTTCAGACACTCATGAACAGGTGAAGATGATACAGAAGGCCGTTGATGTTTTCAATTCTATTTCCTGTGATATGGTAATACATTTGGGTGATATATGTTCGCCGATAATGGCTGCCCATTTCAAAGCTCTGAAAATGCCGATGAAGATCATATTCGGGAACAATGACGGTGACCGGGACTTTCTTAGAGAGCGATTCAAAAAAGCGGAATTCTATAATGGCCCCAGAACATTCAACATACAGGGAAAAAGAGCTATATGCATGCATGAGCCCATCTTGATAAAGGAACTCATGGCTTCCGACGGTTATGATATGATCGCCTATGGCCATACACATAGAGCAAAAATAGAGCTCTTTCACAAAACTATATTATTGAACCCGGGCGAAGCCTCGGGCCTGATAACGGATAAGCCGAGCATTGCCCTATGGGATACACAAAAGCATAAAGCCGAGCTGATCTACTTAAGCGAGGACAAAAATGGGAAGTAAGGTAAGGGTCAGATTCGCTCCCTCTCCTACGGGCCATCTGCACATCGGCGGCGTGCGAACCGCGCTCTTTAATTATGTTTTTGCAAAGAAGATGAAGGGAGATTTTATTTTGAGGGTCGAGGATACCGATCTTCTGAGATCTAAGAAAGAGTATGTAGATTCAATACTTGCCTCTATTGAGTGGCTTGGATTTTCACTGGACGAAGAACCTTATTTTCAAAGCAGCCGTTTGGATATCTATAGGAAGTATGCTCAAGAATTAATAGATGCTGGAAAAGCTTACTACTGCATTTGTACAAAGGAAGATATTAAGCGTGAGAAGGAAGAAGCCCAGAAAGCCGGTAGATCTTTCGCTTACAGCGGCAGGTGCAGAGGAAATAAGAAATATGATGAAATTGCCGCAATAAGATTATGTAAACCTGATGCGAAGCAATACTTTATTCAGGATATGATCCGGGGTGAGGTGAGCGTTAATTCTGTTGAATTCGATGATTTTATTATAATGAAGTCAGATGGGACACCCACATATAGCTTCGCATGTGTTGTGGATGACGATCTGCTGGGCATAACTCATGTGATCAGAGGGGAGGATCACATCACTAATACATTCAAGCAATTGATAATATATGAGCTTTTCGGATGGTCGCCGCCGGAGTTTGCCCATATTCCGCTTATAAACGGCCCGGACGGAAAGAGGCTTTCAAAGCGGCATGGCGCTACTGCGCTTATTGAGTACAAAAAGATGGGCTTTCTGCGTGAGCCCCTCTTGAATTACCTCAGCCTGCTGGGATGGAGCCCCAAGAATAATGAAGAGATCTTTGATATGGAATACCTCATAGCGAATTTTGATTTTGCCATGGTATCAAAGAATCCCGCGCAATTCAGAATTGAAAAGCTGACATGGATGAACGGGGAATACCTTTTCAATATGGATAATAAGAAAAAGACTGAAATACTTTTGAGTTTCATCAAGGAATTCAAGGGATTTGAACCGGATAAGGATCTTCTTCTGACCATTGTCTCCAATCTGGGCGACAGAGGCAAGACACTTGAAGAGATTTGGGAGAAAATAGATTTCTTCTTCATCTTTGATGGGGAGTATCCGAAGGCCAAGGCCTTTGAGAGCGCAGCTTTATTATATGAAGTGCTGGAGAAATGTGAATTTTCAATAGATTCCCTTGAGATCGCGATCAAAGGGTTCTGTGAGGTGAATGGCGTGAAATTGCGCAAGGCGGCAGAGCATTTGAGATTGGGCGTGTCAGGTAAGAAAGTGACGCCGGGCCTCTTTGAGACGCTATTTATTCTTGGAAAGGATGAAACATTGAAAAGACTATCGGAGTATGAGATATGGCTGAAAAGATCTTTATAATCGGAGGCGGGCCCGGAGGGTATGTAACTGCAATAAAAGCCGCCCAGGCGGGTATGGATGTTACAATTGCCGAAAAGGCGGCCTTCGGAGGAACATGTTTGAATAGAGGGTGTATTCCAACGAAGTCGCTCTTGCATATTACATCGTTCTTAACACAGAATTATTCCAGAATGGGAATATCATTTGATAAAATGACTTATGACCTGGATAAATTCCGAAAATGGAAGGATTCCTCTGTC
>JAIVYW010000284.1:0-2977 GCA_048635215.1 Candidatus Atribacteria bacterium | reverse complement strand
GCTCTTCCGATCTGGGGGCTTTTGCCGAATCAAATGAAAAACATCAGAAAAAAGCCTAAGATACTCTTGGTGTCTCAATTACCCATCATTGGCGGCGAACAGCTCCATGTCCTGGAAATCATTAATAAATTATCAGATAAGTATGATTTTACAGTAGCCCTTGGCGCTGAAGGCGGCTTCACGCGACTCCTTGAGAAAAAGGAGATTAAGTTCTTTGTGATGAAAATGTCCGGCCATTTAAGCATTAGGGCTTTTAGCAGGGCATTAAAAATCCTTAATAAGCGGGAGTATGACATCATTCACCTTCATAGCCCGCGAGCCGCGTACTACTTCATTCTCGGGAATGTATTTTCACGACGAACGCAATTTGTTTGGACTCATCATATATTTATCGGTGACGCATTTTCTCCTCGAACATGTAAAGGGCGGCTGTATCTCTGGGGTGCGAAATTGCTTCATAAAAATGTGGCATTAAATATCGCAGTATCAAATTATGTAAAAGAAATGTATCAAAAATCGTCCTTCAAGGGTAAATTCAATACCATATATAACGGGATCGAACTTCCTCGCCGGTCCGTCGAAAGAAAGATCAGCGAGCCTATTCGCCTGGGCATAGTATCCAGATTGGAGAAATTTAAAGGATATTCGTTACTTATTGAGATGATAAAAAAGTACGAACTGCCGGGATTTGAATTTCACATTTTCAACACCGGCAGTATGTCAATAGAGATTATACAGTTGGCTCGGGAATACTCTTCCGTAAAATACTGGGGGTTTGTCGAAGATAAAGATGCGCTGTATGATAAATTTGATGTTTTATTGCTTCTTTCGCGATTTGAGGGCTTTGGCTATGTGACGGTAGAAGCGGTTGTGAGGGGAATCCCTGTCCTTGCCTACGATACTCCATTGAACAGAGAGCTCCTTTCAAATTACCCGGAGAAAGGGTATTTTAAACAATATTCCTCAGATTCACTGAAAAGATCATTAGATTATATGAAGAGCTCGGATCTCTATAGAACACTTTTGTCAGCACTTGAGAAGATCGATCTTAACCGATTTGATATTTGCAGAAACATTCACCAGCTGGAAGATGTTTATAAGGGGGTATTGAATGAAGATTGCAATTGATATTTCCTTACTTGGAGCTATTTATACTGGACAGCATTTTTATATTACTTCATTGCTCAAAACAATGATCGCAAGGCACACGGAGGATAGATTCATCCTCATAACCTACGGTGATCGCGGCAGGCCGGATTTTGAACATTTTACTAATGTCGAATTCATTGAATTACTTGGCGGCAAATACTCGAGGATGAAAAGAATATTGTACCAGCAAATGAAATTAAATCGCATCATTAGAAAAATCTCTCCCGAAGTATTTTTTTCCCCGGCATTTGTACAGCCCGTTACGGTGAAGGGAGTAAAAAAGATAGTGACTATTCATGACCTGATCTACAAGGAATTTCCCAGAACTTATTCGAGTGTAAAGAATGTATATCTCGATAAGGCCTTGAAAAGGGCATTGTCGAATTCTGACAGGATCATAGCGATCTCAAAGAATACGAAAAACGATATTCTGAAATATTTTGATATTCCAGAGGATAAGATCGAGGTGGTATATTACGGTGTGGATGATATATTCAAAGAAGAGCTGACACTTGATGCGGCACGAGAAAATACCTCTGCACTCGATCTTCCGGATAATTTCTTTTTCTATGTGGGAACATTGGAGCCGCGAAAGAATATTCCGTATGTTATTAGAAACTTTGATCTTTTTCTCAATAAATTTCCGAATAATCATCTGATCTTATGGGGTTGGAAAGGAGATTTGCCGGATGAGGTTTTCAAACTGCTGAACAAGGTGAAAAATAAAAAGAACATTCATTTCAGAGGATATATTGCCCATGATCTGCTTCCATCTGTTATGCGATTAGCGAGGGGAATGTTTTTTGTTTCTCTTTATGAGGGCTTTGGACTTCCTCCTGTTGAGGCGATGTCTGCTGGCTGTCCGGCCTTTACCTCGAACATCTCTTCCATCCCGGAAGTTGTCGGGGATGGAGGGATATATGTTGATGTTGACGACCCGCAGGGGCTTTATAAAAATTTGCTGTATATGCATGAAAATCCGGATGAGATCACAGCTGTTGTGACAAAAGGGAAAGATATCGCAAAGGGATTTACCTGGGAAAGGGCTGCGGAAGAGACTTATGGGTTATTTATATGAAACAATTTCAAGGACTTAGAGTTGCACTTATTCATGATTACTTCATGCAATACGGCGGTGCAGAAAGAGTATTTGAAGTGCTTTATGAGATATTTCCGGATGCCGATGTTTTTTGCCCTGTTGTGAATAGGAATATCATTGATTCTATTGATAGCAAAATGAAGCTGCACACCTCCCGATTCTTTGACAATCCCATTGTAAAAAAATACTATAGAATAATGCTGATTTTTTACCCGATCGAGATCGAAAAATTCGATCTTTCCGGTTATGATCTGGTCATTTCCGATTCAAGCGGGTGGGTGAAGAATGTGATTATCCCTCCGGGAACAAAGCACATCTCATATATATACAATCCAATGAGATTTCTTTGGAATTACTTCCACAGAGACCTTCATGAGCGTAATACGGTGCAGAGGCTTATCCTTTCTCCTATAATGCACTTCCTGAGAATGTGGGATTATATCGGAACGAACAGGATCGATAAGATAATCACAATTTCCAATTCCACTGCATGAAACAAGTTTATTGTTAGACTGTTCTATTATTTTTGCAGTATTTTTAAATTCCTCAGAAGAAAGTACAATCCATCCATATAATTCGCATTCTGATTGAGAAACCACAACTGACGCTTCGCAATAACCAGTGCAGCACTCATAAGTATCTAAAGTTTCAATAGTTGCAATACTGCATTCCTCGTCGGCATCACAAATTTCTCCGCCAATATCGCTGCAGGTTTCTGAAGAAGGTTCT
>JAIVYW010000283.1:0-2978 GCA_048635215.1 Candidatus Atribacteria bacterium | reverse complement strand
GTCGTATCCGCGTGCCTTGACATAGTATTCCTCGTAATCGTATTCCGAAAGACCGACAGGGTCGGTATAGTTAAGGAAATCTGCTTCATTTATATCCTGGGAAATAGAATACTGGGCATAGGAATATCCCGATAATAGGTCCTGACCTGATATCTCAAGGGCCGAATTCTTATAGCAGACCAATTGTCCGGCGATTAGATTTGAAGGCGTAGCGGTAATAGAGATCTCCGGCGGGGTCAGATCCATTATAAATGAGAAATGGTTTTCAGCTTCGATATTCACCACATTATCCTCGGAGTAATAACTAAGCGTATGATTTCCTTCCGAAAGGCCGGCAAGATCCAGAGAATCCTGATATTCCGAGTATGCATCCTGTTCTATTTTAAGATATTTTGCATATACACCGCTGAGCGCATCATATGATGACATTGAAATTGAAGAGAGCTCTCCGGCGAATTGTGCCGTTCCATTATTGTATCCGCTATGAAATTCAATCCCGCTTTCGGGTGGGGAATAATCATTATAGAAAATATATGACTTCGTGGTGCTTCTATTGCCCGCAAGGTCGGTTCCGTAATAGTATATCCTCCGTTCACCCTCAGGAAGGCCATTAATAAAATCCTGAGTGTAACTGATCCAGTTGACATTATCAAATGAATATAACGCCGTTCCTTCCGATACCTCAAATCCCATCAGCGTCAATGCGGAGATATACAGATCCAGAGAGAAATAGAAAGGATCGCCTACTTTCAAGAGAACAGAGGGCGGAGAAAGGTCAATTGTAAAATTCAATGTCTGTGAAGTTTCATTCCCGGCGGGATCGGACGCCGTCGCATTGAGAGTATGCGCTCCGGGCGCGCCTATGGAATAATCGGAAAAGATCTCAATGCCGTTATCAGTGACACAAACAATTGAGCCATTCTCATCCTTGTGGCTGATTGCCGGAAACACATAATTATTATACAATCCGTTGTCTTCCACTCCGGAGATATACAATTCAGGCGGGTCGGTATCAATTATCGCTTTGAAGATATTCGCTGAGGTCGTTTCTGAGCCGTTTGAAGCATATACCTTAAGTAAATATTCTCCGTCCGCTAGTAATTGGTCATTTTCATCTTTTCCGTTCCAGAAAACCGAAAACGGTGTCTCGTCATTGTATGAAGCCTGACCTGATGCTATAATATTGCTCATTGAAAGATCGTAAACGCTGTAGAAGACCGTTGCCGGAGAATTCAATTCCACATCTACCTGAAGAGAATCTTTGATTAAGTCGCTATTAGGACTGAAGTATTTATTCTCAACTGATATCCAGGTAAAATGTAATGCCTGAGAGTCTATCGGGTACAGCCCTATAACATACAGACTGAAATGCTCAGATATTAAAACTATCTGATTATTTTCAACATCTTTTATCACATCCGCAAAGCCGCTGCTGGCATCTTCCCATGCAAGGTCATCCACATTCCATATAAGCGGGACGAGAGCGAATTCCTGCTCAAGTGTCAACTCACTGTCGTCATACAAAATAGTGACGGAAGCATCGCCCGTAAGAGCGCTTTGCGCGAGAGTGATGTCATATACGGAAGAAGCCGGAGATATTTCCTCAAGGCTCAATTCCGAAAGGATCGTGTCGCTGTCTATCAGATCAATGGTCAGTAAATCCGGCTGCTCCAATGAATTTTCGGGAACCATGACAATGACCTGTTCGTCGTCGCTTATCACGGTGCCGGGAACATTTCCTGCCGTATTTTCAATAAAAATCTCTGAAGTCAGAATTTGAAAAGGGCGTAGTTCCGATTGAACTGTCCTTCCTGTTTTTGATGTCAATAAAAGCTGAGCCGCGTAATGTCCCGGAACAAATACATTATTTTCATTCCCCTCTTCGAAGGAAAATTCTATTGAATAAGCATCTGAATATGTATTTACCGTTTGAATAGTAAAAGCAATACTGTCAGAATAAATCAGATTTGTGTCAGCGTCCGTAATCTCCAGAAGGATAGATTCAATTCCATCATTCGAGGAGGCGGTAAATGGAAATGAGCCGATACAGTCTAAAGAATGAAATAACTTATAGAGCTCGGTATAGTAAACCTTCGAGGAACCGTCACATGTGAAGTATTTTCCAGTTAATTCTGAGTAATATACTTTCTCCACTTCAATGTCCATAAAATACGTAGTAGGTAGATTAAAGGGCCAGGAATCGTTACATGTAGCATAATCAAATCCTTTTTCGAAGTAACTGTTGTAATAGTAAGAGTATGTTTCTCCCAGAGAGATCTCCAACTCATTGATGAACTTCACGGTAAATTTTCTGGGATTAAGCTCTCCATTCAAGTTCCTGATCTCAAAGTCTGCATACTCTACAAAATTGCTATCGGGTACTCCTTGAAGTGAAATCATTTTTTCTACAGGCCCGGAAGATGTCGCAAGAATTGAAGTGTCAGAAATGCTTAAGGAAAAATTCGTCGGTGTCTGTATAATTTCGATTTCTGCGTTTGAAGCACCATAAGAGGAGACATCAATAAAGATTGTACTATCCCCCGAAGGTATTCTATAGACAGGTGTAAGGTGGGTTGCAGAGAAAAGGATCGCAGTACAGAACAGGAAAACAATCAGAATGAACTTTGCTTTCATATTGCCCTCGTATTATCTTGTTTCATTGTACTGTATTATAGAACAATAATCAAATATAGGCTCTACTGTTCATTTTCAAATTGTTTTACAAAAGTAAGAACATCGGGGACGGTTACCCAGCACCATTGGGAATGTGCGGGACATGCCATTATAATTATCGTACCATTTCTGTTTTGTAATGCAAAATCTGAACCGACCCCGATTCATACTTCCTTCCCAATTTTTCTACTTGTGCAATTTATCCCGTAACTATCAGTTTCGGGACCACCGCCCCCGATATATAAACAGCTTCACAAGAAAGGCAATTCCGAAAAACGAGCATATGCCGTTCAACCAAACCCAGA
>JAIVYW010000282.1:0-3000 GCA_048635215.1 Candidatus Atribacteria bacterium | reverse complement strand
ACGTAAATCCAACGATTACCGAGAGAGCTTAAAGGGCGGAGGAGGAGGTGAATCTTCGTGGAAAATAGATATAAGAGATTATAGGTTGTTTTTTGGTCAAAAATCGGGAGTTATCGATATTACTGGACATTTAAAATTAAATAAGAAGGAAGTCAATAAATTGTTTCCGGAAGAAATAATTAAAATTAAAGATGATGATAAGGAGCAAACCTTTGATAAAAGAGATATTATTGGTAAAAAATTTATAATCTCAACTCAAATAACGAGCGATAATAATTTAACTGCTGATTGCCATATCAAACTAATTAAAATGGGCGATTTGGAAATATACAACCATGAGGGGGACAGAGCACTGAGACCAAACGATGGACATTATAGTTATGGTGAAGGACGTACAAAAGTATTTACCTTGCTTCTGGAAATGTTGAGGGGCGTGTTTTTCACAATTCCTGCTGTAAGACATATCGGAAGAGAGGATAAATTGAAAGGGCAATTACTTCCAGATGGGGCATATATGCCAAGCGAGTATCTAAAATATGAAAAAGATGTTTCGGCACGCAAATACGATTTATTTGGGCAAATAGAAGAAAATATGAGAAGTTTAACCACGGAATATAAACATATCGCATCGATGGAAGACGATGAAAATCAGGTTGAAGTTTATTTTGATAGATTCCCCTCATCTTCAATCGGTGATGGAACGAAACAGCAGTTTATTAAGATTTTCAATTTGGATTTATATGGTCACGATGTAATTGTTGGAATAGAAGAGCCGGAAATCCACCTTCATCCCGAACAGCAGAGAAAAATGTTTGATTTTCTAAAAGAGCAGAGTAAAACAAGACAAATAATTATAACAACTCACTCCTCAATATTTACGGGGTCTTCCGACCAAATTAAAACTTATTTAGTAAAAAAGACAAACGGCTCAACGAAACTTAAAGCCATAAAACGGGAGGAGTTTAACTTAATAAAGCGGGAATTGGGGCTAAGAAATACGGATATCTTTTTTGATAACTGTGTAGTTCTCATCGAAGGTGACACAGAAAATGTAGCTTTGCCCATAATCACTGAAGCACTGAATTACGACTTACTCGAAAAGGGGATTAGGTTGGTAAATATAACGGGAAAGGATGATGTAAAGAAAAAGAAGATCAAGCAATTTCTCAAATACATGAAGGATTCGGATGTTATCATTTATCTTATTTTAGATAACGATAAAGGTGTTAGTAAAATTATTGGCGATTTGATAAGAGAAGAACTTTTGAGTGAAGATAATTATAAGATGTGGGATGAAGAATTCGAAGACTGTTTTGGAGAGGATCGGATTGTTCAAGCTATGAAGGAGATAGCATCAGAGGATGGGTGGGAATTTGATATAACTGCAGAAGAATTGAGAAGTAAAAAAGAGGAATCTGGTCGACATATAACCAAGGTCTTAGGAAAACTATTGAGAGAGAAGGATCTGCACGACTTAGAGAAGCCTCGGTTGGGAGAAAAATTAGGACTGATTATTGCAACCGAAATAAAAGGTGATAGTGCAGATAGAGAAGTAACAGAGCCAGAAAAGGCGATCAAGAGTATATTTAAACTTGTAGGGGGAGAAGAAATAAAATTTAGCAGCAGATGAGAAAAAAAGAACTTAAAAAGTTGGAGAAAAGACATAAAGACAATTAAGAATGTGTATGAGGCAATCGTAAATGATGAAAAGATTCAGCAACAGATCGAGAAGATCAGGACGCATGAAGGGATTAAGATACTCGAAGGAGAGGGTAAAAATGGTTAAGGAGCGACGTATTGAGGGGATTTCCTTTGTGCTATACAGAACTTCTAGAAAAAAGACTACCGCAAATTCTGTTGCAAAAACGCTCAGAAATAAAGGGTATTATGCAAGAATTGTAAAAACATTGGGTGGGTATGAAGTGTGGGTTTCAAAAAATCCAAGATGGTTTTACAAAATAATAAAATGAAAATGGAGTTTTAGATGAACGGCTATGGAATCTGTGTAGATACAAATATATGGATAGATTCTATAGAAAGAAATATCAAAGAAGTGAACAGGTCCAAAAGACTTATTCAGTTACTAACCGATGTAGAATCACCACATAAAATAATCATTCCAAAAATAGAAAATCATTTAAACTTGGAACTTTTTCAGACAATGAAAGGGGATGTCATAGGGATATCAGGGGACGCGCTCGCGCTTGAAGATAAAGGATATGGGCTTGAGCTGAAAGTGAAGGGATACTCAGGATATTCAAAAGCCGAAGTGGAGGGGATCCTGATAGCTGCAACAAAAGAGCAATTATATCTGTACAATGGCTCAGTGGTCAAGATATGCAATGAGCCATCCGAATGCGATGTGATCCCAATGGTCATCAGGGCATATGCCGTAGAGCAGGATAAACGGACGGTCCAAATGGAGGGCGCGAGCATATCAGAGATACTTGAGCGCATGACCTTGATGCATTCCCATTTTGAAATAGGGCCGCTCGCGACGATATACTTCAATGATCTGGAGATACAACACGCGACAATAGATGAGATAAAAGAGATGGACCCTGAAACGATCATAGACAGGTGCTATATAGTCGCTATATCTCTCAAGTATCAGTATCCTCCAAGGAATTGAGCGTGGGCATAAGTTGATGTTAGATCGACTCAAGAAATATGATGGACGTGAATGAATGATACTTGAATCCTTGAAAGAGCCGGTTTCTCTCTTGATCGATGCATTCTCATCCCAAGGGCGAAGAATAGAACGCGCAATAGTCCGGCTCTCGCGATCGCTGGATAAGAGCAAGGGGTATGCACTATTTGAGAGAGCGCTTTCTTTCACGGATAGGATCGAGCTAAAAAGCGGCATAATAAAAGGCGACTTTTTCGCGCCATGGAACTTTATCGCACTTTTTTCTCTCTTCTATCTCTACATGGCAATGATAAGCCCGATACCGATCATAAACCCTGCAAGCTGGGCGGCATCAGCACTGATCTTTCTTA
>JAIVYW010000281.1:0-3028 GCA_048635215.1 Candidatus Atribacteria bacterium | reverse complement strand
GACAACGGAAGAAAATTACTCTATGACCGTAATCATAGCGGCAAAGGGATATCCGGGTGAGTATTCGAAGGGTTTTCCCGTGGATCTCGGCGAAATCGGCCCGGAATTGACATTTTTTCCAGCGGGAGTGATGAAGAAAGGTGACAATTACATTTCCAGTGGTGGGCGATTGGGTGGGATCTCCTGTACAGGGAAATCATTTGAAAAAATAAGTGATAGGATATATAATCAATTAGAGAAATTGAAGAGTGAGAATATTTTTTACAGAAAGGATATAGGGTCAAGATGAAAAAAAGAAGCGGCACAAAATTGATATTTGTAACAGGAGGGGTTATTTCTTCCCTGGGAAAGGGAATAACCGCTGCCTCGACAGGCGTTATTTTGAAGGGTAAGGGCTTTAATGTAAATGTTTTGAAGTTCGACCCTTATCTGAATGTTGACTCTGGAACGATGAACCCTTTCCAGCATGGAGAGGTATTTGTTACCAAGGATGGCGCTGAAACGGACCTCGATCTGGGGCATTATGAGAGATTTCTTTCAAGGGATATGATACAGGAAAATAATGTCACCACGGGAAAGGTTTACTCAACCGTCATAGAAAAAGAAAGAAAGGGTGAATTTCTGGGGAATACGGTTCAGGTCGTCCCCCATATTTCCGATGAGATCAAGAAACGAATCTATCAGCTTTTCAATAAAGAGGATCAATTTCTGATATGTGAGATCGGCGGTACCGTCGGTGATATCGAATCCCTTCCTTTCCTTGAGGCCATCCGCCAGATCAAATTGGAATTCCCGGATGATGTGATGTTCCTTCACCTTACACTGATCCCCTATATCAGAACCTCCGATGAATTGAAGACGAAGCCTACGCAGCACTCTGTGAATGAACTGAGAAGGATCGGTATTCAGCCCGATTTTATCGCATGCCGAAGTGAACGCCCGCTTTATGAAGGGATTAAAGCGAAGATATCTCTCTTTTGCAATGTTTCTGAAGAAAGGGTCATATCTCTCCCCGATGCCCCCTCTATTTACGATGTTCCGATCAATCTTGAAAATCAGGATTTCGGAAATTCAATATTGGATTTCTTTTCCCTTGTCCCTACCAGAAAATCCAATTACATGGATAATTGGAAGACCTTTCTGAAGAATTATTACGCTCATGAAAAAGAGATCACCGTAGGCATTGTGGGTAAGTATGTGAATCTCACTGATTCGTATATGTCCATAAGAGAATCCATAAATCACGCTTCGAGTTATCTCAAGGTCAAAACGATTATAAAATGGATAGAATCGGAATCCCTTGAAAAGGATAATATCGATGAGGAGTTGAGCGGCCTGGACGGTATATTGATACCCGGCGGATTCGGCTCACGAGGTATTGAAGGGATGGTAAACGCCTCAACATTCGCGCGAAACACTAATATACCCTGTTTTGGGATCTGCCTGGGTATGCAGGTAATGATCATTGATCTCGCCAGAAATGTGCTTGAGCTCAAGAATGCGCATTCCACGGAATTCGATCTCAAGACACCGTATCCGGTCGTTGACCTGCAGAAGTCGCAGATCGATGTGGAAAAAATGGGCGGAACACAGAGATTGGGCCATTTCCCTTGCAGGATAACTAAAGGTACGAAGGCAATGGAGTCCTTTGGCGAAAATCTGATACTGGAAAGGCATCGGCATCGTTATGAATTCAACAATACATATAAGAAGGCTTTTGAAGATAAAGGAATAGTATTTTCCGGCATATGTCCGCAGAACGATCTTGTGGAGATCTCGGAATTGGCTTCGCATCCGTTTTTTCTGGGATGCCAGTTCCATCCGGAATTGCAGTCGCGGCCATTGAATCCGCATAGCCTTTTTTTGATGTTTATTAAGAAGATCTTGGAGGGTCGATATGAAAATTAAAAGCAAGATTATGGAGAAGGTGGATATCTTCAGGAGCCTTAAAAGGATCTCGCATGAGATCATCGAAAAGAATAAGGGAACTGAGAATCTCGCTATTCTGGGCATTCGAAGAAGAGGGGTCCCTCTGGGAGAGATCATTCACAAGGAGATCGAGGCGGAAGAAAAGAAAAAGGTCGCTTCCGGTATTCTTGATATAACGCTTTACCGCGATGACCTGTCAACGCTTGCGGATAAGCCCAAGGTGAACAGTACGGAGATAGAATGGAATGTCAACGATATGAATATTGTCCTTGTGGACGATGTCCTTTACACGGGAAGGACCATTCGCGCCGCCCTTGATGAGATCATGGATTATGGCCGCCCGCGTTCCATTCAGGTTGCTGTGCTGATCGACCGGGGACATAGGGAGTTGCCGATAATGGCGGATTATGTCGGTAAGATCATCCCCACCAAGAGCAATGAGGTCATAGAAGTGAAGACCGATGAGACAGATGGTGAATGGGCGGTATGGATCGCTGAGAAAACAAAGAAATGAGAAAACATTTAATAACTCTGGACGATCTCTCCAAAGAGCAGATCATTAGTATTCTGGAACAGGGGAAGGCATTCAAGGAGATCCTGTCGCGGCCCATCAAGAAGATCCCTACATTGAGGGGAAAGACTATCGGCTTATTGTTCTTTGAGCCATCAACGAGGACCAAACTCTCGTTCGAACTTGCCGCGAAAAGGATGTCCGCGGATATCGTGAACTTCTCCGCATCGACCTCATCAATCAAGCAGAGGCACGGTTTATCCCCGGCATCGAGTTGGGCAAGGCCTGACAGGAACTCCTCTTGGCTACACTTGGCGAGGTTGCACTCTTGGTAATGAATGGTCTGTGGCAGTGAGGTTGCTACCTGTTGGGCGAAATACGTTTTGCCGCTCCCGGGTGCCGCCCAAACGATATGGTTTTCTCGCTTTCGGCTCGGGCGGTCAAATCCAGCCACAATCTTGTGCCGGACATCCTTCAATGTATTGCGCACGGTTTCTTCATGTCTGGTATAGTCACCGACAACTCGATATCGCGACAGGACGACCCAATCCAGAGAGCCGATGAATGACCGTGCCTCGCGTGCCAAAG
>JAIVYW010000280.1:0-3060 GCA_048635215.1 Candidatus Atribacteria bacterium | reverse complement strand
CCCGACGAATGAGAAATAGATAAGCAGAGCTACATATGAGATCAAAAGGTTTAGAAAAATCAGGACGCTGATAAGTGATCTCATTGAAATATTTCTCATATCATCATTTAGCAGTACCGTAAGTAATCCGTTTGATCTCTCTGATCTGGAATTTCAAATTCAATTTGGAAAATATTGCCGCCGCTTCAGAAAAGATCCTCTTTGCGGAATTTTCATCAATCGACAAGGCAGCTCTGCCAAGGTCGGTCAATATTCTCGCTTCCTCATATTTCATTCCGAATTTCTGTGCGATAGCCCGGGCTTTCTGCAGGGTATTTAGCCCCTTTTCTATGTCATTTCTACAGTATATCCTTCCCAGGATGTGATAGATGGCATATTTCTGTTCCACCAATTTCAACTCATCGGCACATTCAAGGGCCTTCTCAGTGTATTTCAGAGCATTGGGCTGGTCCTCCAACAAATAATATGCTCCTGCAAAGCAGTTATAAACATCAAATAATGTTAATCTGTCGTTGATATCTGAAAGTATTTTATGGGCTCTCTTTGCATGGCGCAATGCACTTTTCCCATCCCCCTGATCCAGACACACACTACATATATTTACAAGAGCCGCGCCCATGCCGGACTTGTACCCGACTTCCCTCGCTATCTTCAAGTATTTTCTGTATTTTTTGAGGGATTCTTCATACTTTCCCTGATATTGCAGAATAAGCCCAATATTATTGGAAGCGATGCCAATACCTTTCAAATGATCCATCTCCTCGCACAGATCGAGGTATTCACCATAATAGTCCAATGCTTTCTCAAGATCGCCGAAAACAAGATGAACATTGCCGAGATTATTGGCATTCATGGCAATGCCACGCTTAAAGTCTATTGCTTTTGCAGAATTGTAACTTCGCGTATAATATTCCAACGCTTTTTTATTTTCGCTCATATCTTCAAAGATATTTCCCAGATTCATCGAGGCAACACATTCTGCTTTTTTGTCATTAAGCTTTTCAAAGATCTGAAGACAGCGTTCAAGGTATGAAGATGCCTCAGAAAAATGCCCTTGCTCTACCAACATAGTGCCTATATTGTTACAGATATTCCCCACTCCCAAGGTATCATTATATTTTTCAAAGATTTTCAGCGTTGTTTTCAAAGCTTTGACAGCCTTTTTGTAATCATTATTCTGCCAATGAATTATTCCAAGAATGTTCTGGGCATTCGCAAAGAGCAATTCATCGCTTTTCGGATCGATCTTCTTCAATACTTCAAAAATTAGCTCTTTTGATTTATTGTGATCATGTTCCACGCGAAGATACATATCAGCAAGCTCTATGTGAACGGTTACCCATTTTGCTTTTTCTTTCCTCAGCTCACACAGCTCTTCAGCGCAATGCAGGTCTTTGATACTTTTTGAATATTTACCCAGATGATCAAGAACCAGTGCGCGATTTCTCAAAGCACGGAATAGAAGGTCATCTCTGTACTTATTATCTAAAAGTCCCATGCCTATCGTTAGGGAATGGGCTTGAACTCAGACAATTTTATCTTGAACTCGCTTACCACTTCATTATCAAAGCCCGGATAATATCTCAGCAAGAGAGCGGATTCCGAAGGTAACGGCGTAATATCTATTGGGATCCTTATCTGTCCGGAAGGGTCGGAATAATAACCGTTTTTGCCGTCCTTTATAGAGATGATCGTAAGAGGGGCAGTTCCGAAAATATAGTATTCTCCGCCACTGCAGGCCGTTCTTCCATAATTTGGAATAGTAGATATATCGGGCAATTGAGCGCTTTCTTTTAATTCAGACATCGTCTGCGCAAGTCCTTCTCCAAGTAATTTAATATCTTCCCAGGGGAGATCGTCAAAGCGGAATTTGTCTTCGTCTTTATCCCATTTTCCCGCTTCTGATCTGATAAAGTTTATATTTCCGTTTGCCTCTTCAAAAGAGATACGGGTGATCTTTTCTTCGAACTCTCCAAGAAAAATGGAATAGAGTTTAGTGCGGCTCTTGGCTACATAGAACCCGCTTCTCTCTGAGAGCAGGTCCCACTTTCCCGAAGAGAGGTTCAACCTGATAACATTGCCGGGGTGAGCCCTGTTATGAAAAATGATATTCTGCCCTACAACTGCCTGCGCGTCAAAGAATTGAAACCAATCTTTCATATTAGCGGTAGCGGGAGGATTTTCGGTCAATAATTCCGCTTTTGAAGTTCCCTTTTCTATCTTCCATATTTCCGGACCATAGAAGCAATTTACCACATACATCATACCGTCCCGCTCGAAGTACGCTTGAGAACGACTCACTAATATTTCGATCGGATCAGGTATCGGTGCGACATTGCCGCAAGATAAAAGGAGAACAACCGCAAGAAGAAACAGGCAGAGTGAAATAAACCTCATTTTCATAAATTCCTCACTAGTGATCTGATTCATTTTACCAATTACAGAGGCGCATGTCAAAAAGAAGGTACGAGGTACGGGGTGCAGAGAAGATTGTTCAGAAGTTGAAAGGTTCAAGGTTACACGTTGAGAAACAGGGAGGGATTCTCCTATATACAATGAATTACTAAATATTCCCTATTATTTTGCAACAAATGCAACCACCGTCCCCGAATTTCGGTCCCCGAATTTCGTTGCGAAAATAGAGAAGACGACCGTAATAAGCCCCGTAGAACATATCATAATCATTGTCGCCGTCAATATCCACGAAAGCGGGAATACTTCTCGTTATTCCACCGAAGTATGCTCCGGATAATATCTTACCATCTACTTCCGCTTCATAAACCCGTTCCCACGCGATATCGGCAAAGCATATTTTTGAGGGAGTGATCAGCAATATTAGAACAATAATCGCGAATTTCAGACTTTTCCTCATTAGACTACCTTCTTCTGTCCAATGAGATAAATCCCAAACAAGTATTTTCAACCATAATTTGTGTGTTTTTCATTTATCCCTCATAGTTCTAAAGCGTTTAGCGCAGTCTCCTTATTTCTAATAATCACTGTCCTTCACCTCTTTCGGAATAGCTTTGAAGTACCCGTACCCCCCTACATACAGAGAGT
>JAIVYW010000279.1:0-3063 GCA_048635215.1 Candidatus Atribacteria bacterium | reverse complement strand
ACCTTGCAGTTGAGATCTCTTTGACATCGACCATGATCCCGAGTTCCTCAAATACCCTCTTTCCGGCAGCAGCGGCCGTTTCCTCTCCCGGTTGCGGATGTCCGCAGCAGGCATTGCTCCAGAGTCCCGGAGAGTGATATTTCTCCGCGCTTCTTCTCTGTAGAAGCATATTACCGTCAGGATCGTATAAAAATACCGAAAAAGCCCTATGGAGTTTGCCTCCATTCAAATGCGCGGCAAGCTTCTCCTCAACACCGACCGGATTATCATCTTTATCAACAAGAATTACTTTAATCTCACCGGCAGACCTCAAGGCATTGCTCCACTATCTAAAATCTTTATTAGATATATTGTAGCGTAGATTATCCAGGAAACTACAGCTATCGAAATTGTAATGAAGAGGACTTTGAGTTTCCTGTGAAGAAATATTCCCCAGATATTCAATCCAAGAAAGAACGGGCCAACGGTAACACCGATATTGATTAATGTAAATGCATAAGCCATTTGAAGATACCCGAAAGGTTCTGGGTGACTGAATACCTTGATAAGAGGCCTGCCGAAGAAATACAGAAGAATGCCAGTCATCAAGCAGTACAGTACCAGGAAAATGGTCTTTGACTTTTTTATCTTCTTCTCACTTCTCATTATTTCTCAACCTGCAACCTGCGAACATTTCTCACTAATCCTTCATCCTTCATTTCCCAACTAACCTCTATCCTCCAACCTCTATCCTCTATTAATATTTCTCCACCTACAAACCTATCACCTTATCACCCTATCACCTTTTACCTTCCCACTTTACACTTCAGACTTCACACTTCAGACTTGCTGAGCAAGCTCAGCATTGCTTGTGCGCTGCGCAGCTCAGCATATTCGTGGTATTTGGACTATATCAGAAGAAGTCAGTCTTCTCTTTCCGCCGCTCAATGTTTTCATTATAGCAGACGGCTTGTCCGATTTTCCGCTGAAATGCCCTATTACAGAGCTCTCGGGAAAACCGTTTTCCTTCAAAGCGGCTTCAACTTCACTCTCACAGTCCCTATCGCATACTATGATCATATTCCCTTCACATGCCAGATATAGCGGGTCCATGCCTGTTATATAGGTAAGTCCTTTCACCCAGGGCTTTAAAGGTATCATTCTCTCATTGATCTCAAGGTCGCTCCCTGTCAGACGGGCGAACTCTATCATCACCTGCGCCAGACCGCCTCTTGTGGGATCACGCATGAATCGTATCTTGTCCTTGAAGGGTGTCAATGCTTTCAAAACATCCGTCATCTCACGGCAGTCGCTCTTCACGATCTCATTCTCTTCAAGAATGGAGTTTCTGGCCTGAAAGATAGCTGCGCCATGATCACCGACAGTTCCCGCGACTAATATCGATGCTTCTTTTTGTATTTTTCCCGGATCGGTCATGATAAATGGAGTCCCGATGCCGGAAGTTGTGACATATATACCGTCGCCATGTCCTTTTTCCACTACCTTGACATCTCCGCAAACGATCTTGACCCCGGCGCTTTCAGCTTCATCAGCGGCCGCTCTCACTATCTTTTCTACAGAAGATATCTCAAATCCTTCTTCCAGTATGAATGTCATTGACAGGAATCTGGGTATGCCTCCCTGAGCCACGATATCATTTACCGTTCCCGCGACGGAAAGCCCTCCGATATTGCCTTTTGGGAAAAATGCCGGAGAAACCACAAAAGAATCGGTAGTAAATATGACTTTTTCCGAATCCCAGGGCATTTCGGCGCCATCATCGAGTTTTTTGGCATACGGATTATCAATGATCGGGATGATTATCTCCTCAATGAGTTCGCGCGTTTTTTCACCGCCAAGCCCGTGGGCTCTTATTATCTTAGTTTCTTTCATATTTATAATAAGCACTGCAGGCGCCTTCAGAAGATACCATACAGGGCCCGACAGGATTATCTGGTAAGCATTTGTTCCCAAAGAGCGGGCATTCGGTCGGTATACAGATACCTTGAAGGATCTCACCGCATCTGCAGCCGGCGGGTTCGTTCTCCTCGGGATATTTTACCTTGAATTTCTTCTCTGCATCATAATCCGAATATTCTTTCCTGATCCCAAGTCCGGTAGCGGGTATTACACCCAAACCGCGCCATGGAGTATCAACTATCTCAAATACTTCGTTCATGACTTTCTGCATAAGTTCATTTCCTTTGTCTGTGACAGCTCGGGAATAAGCGTTTTCGATCTCGACGATCCCCTTGCGTATCTGCCGCAGCAGCATATGTATACCGGTCAGTATATCAAGAGGCTCAAAGCCGGAAACCACACCTCTGATACCGAGATCCGTATAAGAATCCTTACCGAGAATGATGGAAACATGGCCGGGAAGGATAAAACCGTCTATCTTGCTTAGAGGGTTATCCGCAAGTGCTTTCAGAGCAGGTGGAATGATCTTATTAGCGGACAGGCAGGTAAAATTGGGAAGTTTATTTTCTACAGCTACCTTTATGGTCTGAGCGATCACGGGCGCAGTTGTCTCAAAACCTACTCCGAGAAAGACCACCTCTTTATCGGGATTTTCCATAGCGATCGTAATGGCTTCCAAAGGTGAGTAAACTATCCTGACTTTCTCCTTGGGGAACCTTCCCAGAGTATCGCCGGAAGAATTGGGGACACGCACCATATCACCGAATGTGGTGATCAGGACTTCCTCTCTTTCCGCCAACTCGATAGAAGCCGATATATACCCGGAGGGTGTTACGCATACAGGACATCCGGGTCCGGAAAGAAGTTTCAGCTTGTCAGGTACAATACTTCGTATGCCTGAGCGTCCGATGCTCATTGTGTGGGTGCCGCAAACCTCCATGAGGTTTACCGGCCGTGAAATATCTTCCAGATCTTTTTGGATCAAGTGCACAAGTTTCTTTACGAGTTCAGGATCCGCATACTCGTCAATAAATTTCATTCCGCTGAAAGGATCTCGTTCCATAATTTCATACTCTCCCTGGCTTCATTCTCATTCAGGACCTGAATGGCAAATCCGGCATGCAGGAAAACATATTCCCCTACTTTCACATCAGGAACAAAAGT
>JAIVYW010000278.1:0-3081 GCA_048635215.1 Candidatus Atribacteria bacterium | reverse complement strand
TATTCAGCGGTCGGATTCGATTCATTAATGTCAATGAAGCCATAGTGATAAATTATCTCGAGGAACAGATTACAGATGCCATAACTTCTCCCTAATCCCACACCCGCGATAACGAACCCATCCTTATCAAAGAGCCAGTTGAGATCGAACACCATAACTGCCTCTTCGGTAGGGCCTGTTACGGGGTTCGGGTGAATTACAGCCACATGCTCGCCTTTTAGCAGTATTGACATCCCGACACCAGCTATCAGATAGAGATCTGTTTTTCCGGAAAGAACAGAGTACTGAACCGTTAATGGGAAGCTCAGATAATGAAGATTGAGATAAGAGGAGATATTTTCGTCATCGTCCATGGTCCCTTTGCAATAATAGAAATATCCTACGCGTAAGGCGGACCTCCTGCTGAGATCGAATTTAAATGTAAATCCGGCGTTACCATTGAATTTGGGTTCAAAAATGTTCCTGAACATCTCTTCTATTTCTTCATCATCAATCCATAATCCGAAATCGGAAAAATTCATTCCGGGATTGATGCTTATGGAGAATCCCGAGTAAGCAATCTGGCTTAAACATAAGACTATAAGGATACTGATGATCAGTTTTACTTTCACTATCTTCAACTATTTCAGAAGGTTCATTACTACTTTCCTGACATCTTTTGAGGCCCAATTGGCCATACCTACATGCTTTAGTATTATTTTACCGTTCCGGTCAATGATGAATGTCGCTGGTATCCCCTTGGTCTTAAAAAGTTCCGGGGCATTTACTTCATATGAATATATCGGAAAGGTGTAGTCCTTTTCATTCCAGAATTTCATAATAGTTTCCCTGTCCTCGTAGGTCATGCACAGGAACTCTACATTTTTGTCTTTGAACTCATCGTATAGGCTCTGGATACTCGGCATTTCTTTTCTGCATGGGAGGCACCAGGTAGTCCAGAAGTTCAGAAAGACCACCTTGCCCCTGAAATCCTCAAGAGTTTTCTCATTTCCGTCCAGATCAAAGAACTTCCAGGCAGTTTCGGTTTCACCTATGAATATCTCCGCTTTCATTATTGAATCCAGTGTAGGATTCATCATTTTGTCTTTTTCGATCATCACATAGGTAAAAACTGTAATAAAGATCACAAGCAGCGTAAAAATTGCCCCACAGATAAATCCCAGAATGAATTTACCTATTTCTCTTTCCTTTTTTCTCTTTCTGTTCATTCCGCTGGTCCTCGCGAAATTGTACCACTTTGATTCGATCTTTTCAATGGTGGTTGATGTTGAAGACCGGGCAGAATTGATAAATTTCCATCCTATTGTTATAATTAAAGTGAAAAAACGGAGAATATTGATATGTACAAAACACTAACGCTGTTTCTGACGGTCCTGCTCATGACAAATCCGGCATTCGGTGCGGATATTAAAATATACACTCTGGGTGAATGTATAAAGACTGGTATTGAAAATAATCTTAAGATGAAGAGCAGTAATTATGATAAATTGCTCTCGGAAGAAGAAATAGAGAAGTTCGTATCTCAATACGACCTCTTTATTAAATTAGACTTGGTCAAGTCCGATAGCGAATTCTCCATGATAAATCCCCAATCCGGGTCTGAGCGGGAGATCGGCCAGATCATTTTGGGATTGGGCAAGAAGTTCAGCCTTTCCGGAGGTGTCCTGAGTCTGGAATGGCTGAATCAGGCTACGGAATCGGATGCAACACTGCAATTGGGCGATCCCACTTATGATTCTTCGATCCGTCTGGCGTATGTCCAGCCGCTTGCCCGCAATTTCCTCGGCGTTAATGACAAGCGCGCGCTTGAAATAGCGGGAATGAATAAAAAGATCGTTGGCCTGGCCTATGATTATCAGAAACTATTTCTGACCAATCAAATAGAGAAGATCATGATCTTTCTGGATCTTGCCGGAAAAAATCTGAAAGCACAGAGATCTTATCTTGAACGAGTGAAGAAGATACTGGAGACGAATAGAAGGAAATTCAAGGACGGCCTTGTGGAAGAGGTGGATATCATCGCCAGCGAATCAAGAGTGAATATTCTGTCGGCCTCGATCCTTCCCGGCGAGAATTCAATCATTTCAAGTGAGGAAAATCTGAAACAGCTCATCGGCCTGCCTCTTGACGAGGAATGCCGTTTTGATATTTCACTCAGTGCTACCGTAAACCACAAGGAAATATCTCCGCAGGAGATCATAAAAAAGGCATTTACCGAAAATCCTCAATTGAAGGTATTGGAAACGGCAATGGAGATCAAGAAACTATATGCGGAGAATATGAAAAATGAGGCCCTTCCGATGATAGATCTTGTCGCTCAAGTAGGGGTTGAGAACACTTCCCCCGCGATGTCCGATAATTACGATGCGATATTTTCAGCCGATCATCCCTCCTGGTATATCGGACTTAATATGAAGTTGTTTCCGTGGAATAAAGCCGCAAAAAGCGAGTTGCGGGCAAGTGGTCATGAGCTTGAAAAGAGCGCCCTTGCCTTGCAGGAGCAAAAGCTGGAGATCAAAGCGGGCTGTCTGGCCCTGGCAAGAGAGCTCAAGGCGCAGGCGAAATATATTATTGCCGCACGGAAGTCGCTTGAACTGGAAGAGAAAAAGTTGAAGCTGGAGAAAAAGAAGTATGCCCGCGGGCGTTCTTCTATTCAATGGATACTTGAGTATGAAAATGATATGAACAATGCGCAGACGGAACTATACCGGGCCATTGCGGATTATCATATTCTTGAGGCGGATCTTCGCTTTATTATCGGCGAGATTAATTAGCACAGATGTATTTAATACATCCGCGCAATATATAAAAGAAGGAGTGAACGGTGTTTAAAACAATATTTAAGTACTTCGCGCAGAACAGAGTGGTATCTACAATGCTGCTCGTCTTTATAATCATGATAGGGATCACCGGTGTTTTGAATGTCAAAAGGGATGTATTTCCTGAAACTGAGATGGACAAAGTACTCATCAATATCACATACCCCGGTGCGAGTCCGGAAGATGTTGAGCTGAATACCGTTATCCCCTTTGAAAATGAATTGAAACAGATCTCGGGTATAGACGAATACACCGCCACCTC
>JAIVYW010000277.1:0-3085 GCA_048635215.1 Candidatus Atribacteria bacterium | reverse complement strand
ATGGTGGCACACCGTCTGTCAACGATAAAGAACGCCGACAGGATACTTGTACTTTCCCACGGCAAATTGGTTGAAGAAGGTTCTCACAGTGAGCTTATAAAGAATACTTCGGGGATTTACTTCAAACTCTATCAAGCACAGAAATAGGAGTATGAAGATGAATGAGATCAACTCGGGTATGAATTCTCACATTTTTATAAGAAAAAATCATTGTATCCCCTTGACAATTTTCAAAAATCATATATATTTACTGTATAGACAGGAGTTAAGATGAGATTTGCGCGCAGAATGGACAAATTGGGTGTCGTCGCCTCCTTTGAAGTGCTGCAGAAAGCCAAGCAAATGGAAGCTGAGGGCAGGGATATTATTCACCTTGAGATCGGAGAACCCGATTTTAAGACCGCTGACCATATCAAAGAAGCAGGGATACAGGCCATCAGGGATAATTATACTCATTACAGTGCCGCTTCCGGTTTCTGGGACCTTCGTGAGGCAATTGCCGAATATGAATCCAAATTCAAGGGATTTGAGGTTTCTCCTGAAGAGGTGGTCGTCACATCCGGCGGTAAGCCGATCATGTACTATGCGATCACTCTTTTTTCTCAAAGAGGGGATGAAATACTGTCTCCTAATCCCGGTTATCCCGTCTATGAATCCATCATACGCTTTTGCGGCGGCAAGCCTATCCCATTTCCTTTCCTTGGAATAAATGCCTTTAATTTTGACCCGGGACTTTTCAAGAGTCTGGTAACTCCCCGGACAAAAATGATAATACTCAATACGCCTTCAAATCCGACCGGTACTATCTTTACTCAAAAGGACTTGGAATTTATCGCGAAGATCGCGATAAGAAATGACCTGATGGTCCTTTCCGACGAGATCTATTCACGAATAGTTTACGAAGGCGAATTCAACTCAATAGCGGCTATTCCGGGCATGAAGGAGAGGACCATTGTCCTTGACGGCCTTTCAAAATCGCATGCGATGACAGGATGGCGTCTGGGATGGGGCATCATGCCCAAGAAGATCTCAAATATGATGAATCGTCTTAACGGCAATATCACCTCATGTGCGTCGACCATTACTCAACGCGCCGCCATACAGGCGATCACAGGTGATCAAACCATGACACATGAAATGGTAAAGAAGTTCCGTGAACGGAGAAACCTTATGGTGAAAGGCCTCAATAAGATCCCCGGATTCACTACCTTGAAACCATTCGGAGCATTCTATGTATTTCCAAATATCGAAGGCACCGGAATGCAGTCTCAAGTATTGGCTAATTTCCTTTTGGATAATGCCGGAGTCGCATTATTGCCCGGCACCGGTTTCGGCAAGTACGGTGAAGGTTATCTAAGGTTATCCTACGCTAATTCAAGTGATAATATCCGGGCCGCTGTTAAAAAGATAGAGGACGCATTGCTGAACGGCAGAAAATAATTTCGTATTCTCAAATATTTACCAGGAGGGTGTTTTGAAATCATTTATCAGATTTGTTAAAGTATTTGTTATTGTATTATTCATTGTGATGCTTTTCGCGGGCTGTGGAAAAGTTAAAAAGAGTCCCGGAGATAAGAAGAAGCAAGCTGATCCCAAACAACGGATAAAGATCGTTGCTGTAAAAGAGGAATCACTGAAGAGCGACGATCCTGTCGCCGTGGCACACTTCAATAATCCCTTTAAAGGCCAGATACCTGATTACATCGACATAACGCTGACTAAACCCTTGAAGGGAGGCGGTGACCTGAAGAGTAAATTGGCCATATCTATTTCACCGAGTGCCGTTATCGATGTCAAAAGGGTATCGGATAATGAATTTCGGATCTTCTTCCCTTCGGGATTGCTGCATAAACACCGCAGTTATACCTTTAAGATATTAGGCGGAGAATTTCACCTTAATGTTCCCCATTTCAGGGTGGGAGAGATACGCCAGGACGCGCTGAAAAAGCCTATTTTTAGAATATCCTTCAATTCGCGGGTAGATGCCGATCAGCTCAAATCAGCACTTCAGGTGAGTTATAAAGGAAAAAAAGCCGCCCATTTTCAGATGATCACAAAGGGCAGCGCTAAAAGTCACAAGATAAAAGCCACGAAAATATCACATGGAGATAGAATACATTTTCTCATCAATGCCAGCCTCAGAGATAGTTACGGTAATTCTCTGGACCAGCCATTCGAAGAAATGACCACGGTCAATCTGAGGCAGCTGCGCCTGTATATTGTGAATCACAAATTCAATACCAATGATGATTCCTTTGACCTTCTTTTGCAGATGCGTCAGGAAGACGCCAAAAATCCCGGTAAATACGAGCGGGGCAGAACCGGCCGCTGGCGCCACAGTTATGTGCCGCCCGGCATTGATGCCGAGGTGTTCCAGAGATATCTGAAGGTCGAACCCAGGGTAAAGTTCACCGTAATGTGTATAGACGACTGGTATCGGGTAAAAGGTGATTTCAAACCACAAACAGATTATCATATCACCGTAAAGAAGGGGCTTTACTCCAATGACGGCAAGGTAATGGAAAAGGACTATGACTTTAAACATAAATTGGATAATTTCAAGACCTCATTGCAGATCCTGTCCAAGGGGCATATAGTACCCGAGATGTATGAGAATAAAATAAATCTGAAAACGGTCAATATCAAAGAAGCACGATTGAGGATAAGGCAGATACATGAGCAGAATATCCATTTCTGGCTCACCGATCAGAGAAATTATCCCGGAGGGAATATTTCGGATCAGATCTGTAATGAGATCATAAAATTTGATTCGGAGCAGAACAAACCCCTTTTCTCTATATTGGACCTCAGTCAATTCATCCCTGAATCCGGAAGAGGTGTTTTCCAGATAAACATTGACGTTACATCCGGGGCAAGAGATAAGGTGCAGCTCATAATGAGCGACCTTGCCATCAATCTGAAAAAGGAGTCCGCAGGGGGATACAAATTGTGGGTTCGTTCATTCAAGGATATGAAGTCCGTGTCGGGCGCCAAGGTCAAGGCTATGTCATACTCCAATGTGGTGCTGGCTGAGAAGGATACCAATATGGAGGGTGAGGTGAACTTTGACGGCATCAAAGCTAAT
>JAIVYW010000276.1:0-3089 GCA_048635215.1 Candidatus Atribacteria bacterium | reverse complement strand
GTCGCGAAGATACTGGAAAATTGCGATCTGATCGACGGGCTTTCCCGCATGGAAAAGGATTCTGGAACTCTTGTCCGCTCTAATTACGACCTGCCGACCTTATTTGATTATATACTGCTTGAGCAAAAAGAGGTTATAATCGAAAAAGGGATCCGTGTAAAGAAGGATTACACCTCCAAATGGTCTCATTTCAAATACGACATACAATTATTCAAAAAGGCATTTGAACTGCTTTTGAAGGATACATTGAATCTCGCCGCCGAGGATAAGGAATTTATCATTCGAATCACTGAAAAACATATTGAGATAGAGAGCGCCTGCGGCAAAAAATGCCGGGAAAGGATACTTGAGATGCAGGAGCATCCCCTGGAAAGCCTCAATAATCCCTCTTCCGCGCTGAGGATCTTTTATACAAGAAAGGTATTTGAAATGCATGATCTCAACTATCAAGTCTTCCCCGAAACAAAGGGAGTTATTTATCGAATCGGCTAGAAGAGCAATAAATGTCCTTATTATCGATACATCAAACCCGCAGATGAGCATTGTATATCAATATCTATTGGGCGAAGGCATAAACACCGGACAGGTAGCCGGCCATGAGGAAGCGGTGAAGCATCTCAAAAAAAAGAAGTACGATCTTCTTATCGCAGAGATCAACAGCAAGGAGGAAAAGGCATATGTGGAAAAATATTCCACTCTCTTCAATGCGCCAACTCTTGTCATCACCGACTCAAAGGAGAGGAATTTCTTGTTGTCACTCATCAAAGCCGGTGCATTCGATATAATCAATAAACCCGTTAACCTTGTGAGATTTAATATTATTTTTGAGAAGTACATTAAGCAGAGAGACAGTGGCGTTAAGAAGGATTCCAAGACGCCTGTGTCATCGGCAACTCCTGCTATATCGGCAAATATTATCGGTACTTCAAAAGAGATGCAGCGAATATTCAAGGAGATGGAGAGTGTGGCGAAAACTTCCACAAGTCTGTTGATAACAGGGGAGACCGGTACAGGAAAGGATGTGATCTCTCAAGCGATACACGAACTTTCTCCTCGGCGCGATGGCCATTTCATGGCGATCAACTGTTCTTCTATACCGCATGAACTTCTTGAGAGTGAATTATTCGGCTATGAAAAGGGTGCATTCTCCGGAGCTTACACCTCTAAAAGAGGCCTTTTCGAGCTCTCCAGCGAAGGGACACTATTTCTGGATGAAATAGGGGATCTGCCCTATGATCTTCAGGCCAAATTGCTTCGCGTTCTGGAAGAGCGAAGCATTCGCCGCCTGGGAAGCACTACAACGATACCGATAGACTTTCGGCTTATTGCGGCAACAAATCAGGAGTTACCTCGCTTGGTCAAGGAAAAAAGATTTAGAAAAGACCTGTATTTCCGATTAAATGTGTTTCACATACATCTTCCTCCACTGAAGGAAAGGAAGGAGGATATCCTTCCACTCGCGTATTACTTCATCGACCGCTTCAATCGAATACACGGTAAAGAAGTAAAGGGCCTTTCCGAACATGCAGAGCATAAAATACTCCGATATTCCTTTCCCGGGAATATAAGAGAATTGGAGCATATTATAGAAAAAGCGATCATCATATCTTCCGAGAAGATATTAGGGCCGAAAGACATCCTTTTTTCCAAGGATATCGAAGAAATAGAGAACGGCGGCGGGATATCAAATATAACAATAAATATTGAACAACCGATGAAGACGGTAGTTAAGTACTGGAAGGATGAAATTATCAGAGAATATCTGGAGAACCTCATAAGGAAGTATGGATGGGATATAAAGACCATCATCAAGATCTCCGGTATCGACAGGTCATATTTCTATAAATTGGTGAAGAAATATGAGTTAATGGAAAAATATTCCACAAAGTGGAATATAACGCCACATTCCTGAGAGTACATAAATGCTTTATTCTTGTTGTATTGGAGAAACAGATATTGGCACGGATGTTGCTGTATATAATGCGTTCTTTCACACACAAATAACAAACTTGGGAAGGTGCACTCATACCCCCCCCCCTCCTTTCAAACCACGCACCTTCCCATTCTTGTTTTAAGGGGATCTCAAAAAACAATATTCCACATCACACATAAGATTAATGATTTGTTGAAATTTCGCGTGATGTGGAAAGAAGTTAAAAAGTTCTTGCAGAGGGAAGATGCATGGATCCCCGATCGGGTCGGGGATGACGGAACATGTCAATTTATCTTATTCCTTATCTCTACTTGTTCCACTTGTGACTTGTGCTCTTGTGCACTGCGAAGCTTGTCCCATATCTTGTTTGGGGTGCGGCGTGATATGATTGGAACAGGAAAATTAAATTGTTAAACGAAATATTGTTTTTCCGGTTACGGATGTGTTTCTTCTACCCTCCCCCAATTGTCCATTGTCCATTGTGCATTATTCACTATATTTTGTCATTCCCGCGAAAGCGAGGAATCCATCTGGTGTTTGCTTCTTGTGTTTTCCCTCACTATTCATTATTCACTTTTCACTATTCACTATACTTATGCCTATCACCTTATAACCTATCATCTATCTTAGCGTGTCATCCTGAGCTTTTCCGCGAAGGATCCATCCGGTATTTACTACTTGTGTTTTCCCTAACCATTCATTATTCACTATTCATTATTCACTATA
Source organism: Candidatus Atribacteria bacterium (assembly GCA_048635215.1). Lineage (GTDB taxonomy): Bacteria > AUK180 > AUK180 > AUK180 > AUK180 > JAGLWT01. Next base: position 430 of record JAIVYW010000276.1, on the reverse strand, counting down.
TCCCGTCATTATCGTCATTGGGCGCATGACCTTGGGAACACCGATTACATCGGGGAGCAGGGAATCTATCTTTCTCGCTATTTGTCATCTTGAGTGTAACGAAAGATCCAGCTTATTTCCTTCTCTCCACCTTTTAACCGTTCAACTTTTCAACCTTTGAACATTTCAACTTTTGAACAATCTTCTCCACATCACACCTCGTACATCCAACCTCGTACTTCGTTCACCGTAGGGGAACGAATTTGGGTTTGCATTACAATATGAAAGTGGTACAATAAATTATGATGATGAAGGGAGCTTATACCTGATGAAAAAGCAATTTGCAACTTTCGCAACTACCGTCCCCGAAGTTTGTCCCCGAAGTTTCTTAATAGAGAATTACTTGAATCTAATGAACATAATCAGCTCAATTCTTGCCAGTTTGAACTCT
>JAIVYW010000275.1:0-3107 GCA_048635215.1 Candidatus Atribacteria bacterium | reverse complement strand
GATTATCATCATCCTTGAATGTAATAAAGAATTCCGCAAAAACCATAATGCTGAATATTTTAACATACATCGCCTTGGTGCTCGCGCTTTCCATCTTGCTCGGCTTGCTCCTTTCTAAAATGTACTCCAAACCGTTCTCAAGACTGCTTGAATTAACACGCAGCGTGTCAAGCGGTGATTTCTCTGTTCGAATGCACGGCCCCTATACAGGTGACTTAAGAAATCTTTCCCGCGGATTCAACAATATGGTCAAAACGATCGGAAAGCTGGTGGGAAAGCTTAAGCAGCGGGAGAAAGAGCTCAGTACAATTCTTTCAACAATGGAGGATGGTGTTCTTTATACGGATAGTGAAGGGCAAATCCTGATGTCAAATGATGCATTTTCAGAGCTCTCCATCCCGAATTCAAAGGATATAGAGAGCGAACAATTTTGGACCGACCTTTCATCCGGCCAGTTGAAGCGCTTTCTGATGGATCATTTAAGAGATAAGAAGTCGGGTATGACCCAAATGGAATTGAATAATAGAACGGTTACGGTGACAGCGATCCCTGTAAAAGCCGTAGATAATATGCTCTTTCTGATCCACGACCTCAGTGAGGCTCTCCGTTTTGGAAAATTGAAAAGGGATCTTGTCGCCAATGTTTCACATGAATTGAGAACACCACTTACTTCTATCAGAGGTTTTGCCGAAACCCTTGAGGAAGACCTTAACGGAAAAAGCAAGAAATATGCCCAGATCATAAGGCGTAATTCCGAAAGGCTCATTAATATAGTATCCGACCTGCTAACCCTTTCCAAGCTGGAGCAGAGCGATGAACCGCCTTCTCTTTCCCCGGTCGATCTGCGCAGTTTTATCTCAAATAATGCCAATGTCTTTTCACGGCGGCTGAAAACAAAAGGCCTGTATTTTAAGGTGCATCATTCCGGTGATCCAAGAAAAGTGGAAGTGGACCCATATCGGTTTGAGCAGGTCATAACAAACCTTATTGATAATGCGGTCAAGTACACCGAAAAAGGCGGCATTATCGTTGAGATCAGGTATTTACCCAAAACAGTGGAGATCTCGATCAAGGATACCGGCATAGGGATCGCCGAGGACAAGCTTCAGGATATATTCCGGAGATTTTATGTGACTGATAAATCGCGTTCCAGGGAAATGGGCGGTACCGGCCTTGGCCTGTCGATCGTTAAACATATTATTAAAGCACAAGGGGGTAGGGTTTACGCTCTTTCTGAATCCGGCAATGGCAGTGAATTCATTATTGTTCTTCATCAGAAATCTTTCAAATAATTAACACAAGATTAACACTAACTTTATTCTAAATTAATAATGAGCATTTACAATGTGCCGTATTTAAAAAGGAGGCAATATGAAAAAGATCACATTGCAATTGCTAATGTTCCTTCTGACAGGAGCTATTTTGTTTTCCGCTGGGCTGGAGCTCAAAGGCAAGGTCTATACAGACCTGTACTATGTCTATGATGTAGGCGGGAATGTTCCTTCCGGTATTCGCAACGGCGAATTTGCCAATCTGCCCGGTGCGGATATTGAGGACTCCGACAATAGGTTCGGTTTTCAGGTGAGAAGAATATATTTGACAATGAACAAAGACTTCTCCAAAAGGGTTAAAGGCCGCCTGAGACTGGAGATGAAACATTCATCTTACAAATTTACCGGTTCACCCGTTCCCTTTGTTAAAGACCTCTATCTTGAGACCCCGCTCTTTTCCGGTCATTCTCTCAAGGTGGGCATACAGAATCCGCCTACCTATGATTTGATAGAGAAAGTCTGGGGATACCGAAGCATTGAAAAAACTCCCTTGGATCTTAACAAAATGAGAAGCTCAAGAGATCTGGGAATAATGCTGAAAGGGTCTTTCGCCGAGAAATTATTTTCCTACCGTATAATGATCGGAAACGGTAATGGCGGCGCATCGGAAGATGCTGATGTCAACGCTTCAAAAAGCGCTTATTTATCCTTGGAATTCAGGCCGCTTAAGAACTTCCTGATACAGCTTTATCAGGACGCGGACATTGTTACAACATCCGATAAAGAAGTTTGGACCTCACAGATATTTATCGGGTACCGGGGAGATCTGTTCAATCTGGGCGTACACACTGCTTATCAGCAGAATGGAAATGTTTTTATAAATATCCTATCGATCCCTGCGGCAATTCATTTGAATGACGGCCTCTCTATGATATTCAGAGCGGATACCCGCAATCAAAGAGAAAGTTTTTCCGATATTTCAGACACACTAATTTTATTTGGGATAGATATAAAAGCAGGCCCCGTGCATTTGATCCCCAATATAGAAACGGTACTTTACAGATATGCCGGCATTGCCGAAGGTGGAATAACGGATACGGTTTACCGCCTGACCTTGTTTTATAAATACTAAAAGGAGTATAAAATGAAAAAGATATCAAGATTACTATTTGCCTTTTCCCTTATGTTTGTTCTTTTTGCTTTTGCAGGATGTAAATCCGACAGAACAGAGCTCTCAAAAGATTCACAACAGGAACTTATTGGTGCCGGCGCCACCTTCCCTTATCCCTTATATTCAGAGCTCTTCAAAATATACTATTTACAGACAGGGGTGAAGGTGAATTATCAGGCCATAGGATCAGGCGGCGGCATAAAACAGCTAATTTCCAAAACAGTGGATTTTGGCGGAACAGATGCCTTTATGAGCCGGGAGAAGATCGAACAAAGCGGTGGAAATATCATTCACATTCCTACTTGTATAGGCGCCGTCGCAGTTTCATACAATCTGGAGAATGCTGTTGATATCAAATTGGACGGGAATGTTATTTCCGCAATATTTCTCGGAGAAATAACAAGATGGAATGATGCAAAACTGAAAAAATTGAATCCAGAGATGAACCTGCCGGATAAAGAGATAACAGTAATTCACCGGTCTGATGGAAGTGGAACAACATTTATCTTCAGCGATTACCTTAGCAAGGTTTCCGAAGAATGGAAAAATATAGTAGGACACGGGAAAGCCCTAAGCTGGCCAGTGGGTTTAGGCGGTAAGGGCAATCCTGGAGTTGCGGGACTTATCAAGCAGGTTCCGGGAAGCATCGGGTATGTGGAGCTGAT
>JAIVYW010000274.1:0-3131 GCA_048635215.1 Candidatus Atribacteria bacterium | reverse complement strand
AGCGCTTATCTCCTACTTGGGGTTATCGGATGAACAATCCAAATGCCTCAGCGATCAAAGTATGATGGTGATCGCCGGCGCCGGCTCCGGCAAGACCAGATCGCTGGTATCACGGTATATTTATCTGCTGATAGCAGAATTCAATGAAACGGATTCGATACTTGCGCTTACATATACGAATAAAGCGGCAGCTGAGATGCGTGAGCGCATCAGGGACATTCTTTATAAGATATATTACACGGATGAAGCCGCCGAACCCATTCGGGAATTGCTGAAAGAGCATTTGGGGGAAGAAGGTTTCAAGAAAAAGGCATTTGCTGACCTGATCGGGGCGGATACGGCATATATGGGGACATTTCACGGATTCGCCAATTCTCTGATAAATGCCATGCCCATTGAATTCAAGGTCAGTCCCGATGCGATACTTACCGATGAGGCAATGGACGCGGTGATACTGCAGCAATCCTCGGAAAGGGTTATGCAGCGCATCTTGAAGCAGAAGAACGATCTGGATATGGGTATCCTCCTTCTCAGTACGGATATGACATTGAATGATATCGTTGCCTCGGCTACAAGGATTCTGAACTGCTGGCATAATATCGGTAGAACTTCAGGTCTGTACGACCATTGCAAGCAGCTTATTCAGGATTATCTGGAGATGATCAAGGTCGGGGATATAAAAGCAAAAGAGGCGGAATTGATAGACGCAATAGCGAATTTCGATGCCGCCCGTCTGACCGATACGGAAAACATCGAAATATTTTCCCGAATGAGCAGGATCGCGAAAGAATACGACTCTTCTGAAGGAGCGGTCGACATCTTTCTTTCAATGTCACTGGGGAGCATAGATCTCAAAATAAGCAGGGAAGCAAAGGGGGCAAAGGACGAGAAGAAGTACTTCAGGCAAATGGAGGAGTATCTGGCTGATCTGGGCAATCTTGTGGATATTGAGAGGGCCCAGGCGATGGCGCATCTCGCTGACAGGATAAATACAGAGGTAATGCAAAGCAGGGAGCGAAATAATATCCTGACCTTTTCTCGTATGCTGGAACTCCTGGAGGGTAGGCTGAAAAGCGATAAGGATTTCACCGAGATATTAAGAAAGAAGTATTCAAATCTCCTTGTGGATGAGTATCAGGACGCAAATTCTCAGCAGAGGGATATCATCTATCTTCTATCAGGTAATTCAGGGGAGCATCAAATCGAAAATACACGCTTTGACGAAACAAAGCTCTTCATCGTAGGGGATCCGAAGCAGTCAATATACTATTTTCGCAATGCCGATGTAAGCGTTTTCAATTGGACCGCGGATCATTTCAAAGCTAAGGGCTATGAAGTCAGTGAATTCGCGGATAATTACCGCTCCTCGCCATCTCTCATAAAATACTACAATCAGGTTTTCTCGCAAGCCCTGGTGCATGATAATGAAATACCGTATTCTGTGGATTTCGGCAAGCACCTTGAGGCGAAGAAGAAAGAAGTTAAAGGCAGCGGTGTATTCTTTACAAAGGTAGAGGATGTACATAGGGAAACGGCTTTACGCATACAGGAATTGATCAAGAGCGGATATTGCTACTCGGATATCGCCATCCTTTTGCGGGCGGTATCAGGCAAGCTCGAGCCCTTCATATTGGCTTTGGAGGAGTATTATATTCCATATACGGTAGATAAAGACAAGACACTCGGCTCATATGACCTTCTCAGAAGCATTATAAAGTATCTGAAAGCGCTCACGAATCCGTATGATGATATGGCTTTTCTTGCATTCTTGAAATCCGGGCTATTTTATGCGGATGATCCGACACTTCTGGATATTTCTGAAGAGGAAGGAGACACACTCTATGATAAAGCCGGCAATTTCTTTTCAAGATCCTCGGCGGAAGGTGACCAAAAGCTTCGTTTCCGGATCTTTGCCAAACTGAATGTTTCCATCTCGGAAGATTCCATCGAATCCGTGATAAACAATATCATAACCGAGAATAATATAGACGAATTGATAGACGCGAGCGAGTCGCCCAAGGAATTGACATTCGGCATAGAACGGCTTCGAGAGATCGCTTTACAGTTAGAATTAAAAAATGTATTAACCATTTATGATTATGTTAAGTATATTGAGGATAACATCACTAATATACATATATATAGGAAAGATATAGAAAATGTAGAAAGAGTTAATATTATAACAGTACACAGTTCTAAAGGCTTAGAATATCCAATTGTTATCTACCCTCAATTCAAAAAGCACCGTGGTGTCACAAGCTCGATCTACCTTGACCGTGATTCATATGCGTTCAGAGGAAGCAAATTGAAACTCTCATCAAATGACTTCTTTAATACCTATATGAATAAGGTGAAAAGCAAGGAGGAATATGAGTCCTACCGGCTTTTATATGTGGCATTCACAAGAGCTGAGGACAGATTGTATGTTATTTCGGAGAAATTGAAGGATACTGAGCTTTCTATCTTCCAGGAGTGATAAAGAAAAAACTTTGAATGGCTACAAAATTTTTCCTTTAATGCATCCTATTAGTGATATAGATGGGACCTGGGAATATCCTGTTTCGTCTACTCCGGATTTAGAAAGAGAAAATGCATCAAGAGCAATTGGTCTCGGCCGGTATAACTATTATTTGCAAATTAGACCACTTGATGAAAATTTTTATAATATAACTGTTGCTGACCAAAGGGCAACTGAGACGGTTGGGGATAGAGGTGATGTGGTATCGGTTGTCAGATATTCAATATTAAATTATAAAATATTTGAAGATTTTGATGGTGGTAGTCTATATGGATCAATTAAACAAAAAAAGGTCTTATTTATCATTGGATATGAAGATTTTGATATAATTAAATCTAGTGGGATGTTGAAATTTTCGATTACCAATTGGAATGTGATAGACAATAATGGAAATATATTAAATATAGAGATATCAGACGAGATAAAAAATAATGCAACACAGTTTGGTGAACGTTTAACGGGAGAATATTTCGATATGTGGAAAAACAACGAAATATTCTCCCGTTAAACGTTCACCAAACTGTGTTGCATTATTTTTTATCTCGTCTGATATCTCTATATTTAATATATTTCCATTATTGTCTATCACATTCCAATTGGTAATCGAAAATTT
>JAIVYW010000273.1:0-3064 GCA_048635215.1 Candidatus Atribacteria bacterium | reverse complement strand
CCCCTACCGTGTCTAACAATGAAGTGTTTTAGTAAAGATTAGGGAGTCCTCTTCGGACACATATCATGTTCTAAAGGGAACGAATAGAAGATTGATCGCTTAAGATCGTCCGAATTAGAAAGCTTTTGTTGAAAAAGGCTTGACTTTTGCTTTCATAGAAGACCCGGTACCATATTCCATCCCTAATAACATGTAAGATGAAAGATTCGGCACAGTATCTTGACAACATCACTTCATTGTAGTATAATACGGTGTATTTATGGTACGCATAATTACAGTAGGTTGAAACAATGACGGAAAGAGGAAAGAAAATACAAAAGCTATTAAGGATACAGCGGGAAGGTATGCCGTTATTTACATCATATTTGAAAAAGGAAGGATATTCAAAAGAACTTCTACATTTGTATGTCAAAAGCGGATGGATAAAAAGGCTGGACAAAGGTGTTTATATAGAAGTAAATTCCGAAATGACTTTGGATGGATTGGTATTTGCTCTTCAGAAACAATTATCCTTAAAGATATTTCCTGCCGGCAAAACCGCATTGAACTTGCTGGGAGTCAGACAATATTTTTTACAAACAGAATCGGAATATATGGCATTTTGTTATAATTCTCCCAACAAGATACCAAAATACGCAAAGAAGAATCGGGATTTGAAAATAAAATATTCCCGGCTTTTTGAAGATGAGGATTTGGGATTAACACGATTACCGGAGGAATTACCCTTGAGTCTATCGACACGAGAAAGAGCGCTGTTGGAAACAATTTTTATAGTAAAGAGTAAGGAAGACTTTAAAGAAGCTCAGGAGATAATGGAGTTATTACCTGATCTCAGGGGCAAATTATTACAGGGGCTCTTAATGGCATGTAGACATATCAGAACAAAACGATTATTCCTATTTCTGGCGAAAGACACAGGTCATATGTGGTACAATTCACTCGATCTGAAAGCGATAGATCTCGGAAATGGGCCGCGTGAGATAATAAAAAACGGAATGTATGATAAGGAGTTCAAGATAACCATACCAAGAGATCATTATGAACATCAATAATGAATACTTGAAACAAGCTAAATTGCTCATGCGGATGATTCCCGAATTATTTAAACATGAGATATTCGCTTTAAAGGGCGGCACTGCGCTGAATTTCTTCTACCGGGATCTCCCTCGTCTTTCCGTTGATATTGACCTGACATATCTGAAGATAAATAATAGAGAAAGCGCTTTCCTTGAAATTGGCGCTGAACTTGAATATTTTCAGAAGCAGATCAGTAAAATACCAGGGCTAAAAGTTCAGTTCTCACAGTCCAAGGGAAATCCCATTGGTAAACTGATCGTTCTCTCTGAAGAGACCCGTATTAAAATTGAACCCAGTCCGATCATAAGAGGCAACATTTTACCGGTAATAAGAAAAGGCCTAAGCAGGAAAGCCCAGGATACCTTTGAATTAAATGTAGAGGCAACCTGCTTAGATGAAAGGGAGATTATATCCAGTAAAATGGTAGCTGCGCTTGATAGACAGCATCCTCGTGACCTGTTTGATGTCATGTCAATAGTGTCTGAGGATGGAATTTCCATGGAAATGATCAGTTTGTTTCTTATTTTCGCTCTTCAGTCTCCAAGGCCATTGAATGAAATAATCTCTCCTCATAGAAAGGAGCTCGGGCAGATATATAATGACCATTTCAGAGGGATGACATTTGAAAGTATTGATCTGGAAATACTGATTAAAACCAGAGCCAGCCTGATAAGCATGATCAAAAGAGCAATAACACAGGCTCATATTGATTTTCTAATTTCATATTATGAGCTCAAACCCAACTGGGATCTACTGACAGATAAAAGGATTGAGTCACTCCCGGGAATTAAATGGAAACTTGTCAATTTAACAAAAATATCTCCCGCAAAAAGACGAAAGGAAATAGATTCGATACTCAATTATCTTGATCGATAGTTAGGCTGCCCGCTCTCTTCCGAAGCGGTTTCCAGTTAATTGGATGTCCTCACCGCCATATGGAACCTCCATATAGCACGGTAACATTCTCCACACCAGCCCTCCGTCATCCTGAATTTATCCAGCATCTTGAAAAGGTGCTGTGACCCTTTACGGGTGAAGGATCCATCTTTCCCACCGATAACTCTCTCATCTTATCATCCTACAATCTGGTTATCTATTTTCCCACTTTACACTTCACACCTCACACTTCAGACTTGCTGAGCAAGCTCAGCATTGCTTGTGCTCTTGTCCCTTGTGCTCTGCGAAGCATAACCTTGAACGCTTCGGTGCTGCGAAGCATACCCACCTCGCACATCGTATTTCTGCTTCACTTCTGGCACCACAATTTTGTAATATTTTCATTTTGTTGAATCGCCGTTACCGGCGGTGTCGTCTATACTTACAGAGTTTTTTGGAGGTATATTATGCCAACTATGCCAACCACCGTCCCCATTTCTGCTTCTAACATACCCGAAGGGAACGGGAAATACGAGAAATGCAGGGAAAAATAAGAGAAAAGTGGAGAAAAGAGAGAAAGGGAAAAAGAGAAAGAAAAGTGACATTCTCATCAGGAAATTTCGTCATTCCCAGGCGAATGATCTTGGGAACCCCGCCTACATCGGGGAGCGGAAATCCATCCTTCTCGTTATTTGTCATCTTGAGTTTTACCCCGCACCATCATGGTGCTGGGGCAGGCGAAAGATCCATCTTTATTTCCTTCTCTCTACCTTATTCAATCTTTCTCGTTATTTGTCATCTTGAGTGTAACGAAAGATCCAGTTTATTTCCTTCTCTCCACCTACAAACCTATCACCTTATTACCTTATCACCCATTTCCCACCTTTCAACCTTTCAACTTTTTAACCTTTTAACGATCTTTTCTCCACCCCTTCTTCATCCTCCATTTCCCCAGATACTTATTTACTCATCAACCCATCAACCCATTATCCTATCAACCATTCTTTTACTATATTTTGTCATCCTGAGGCATCGCCGAAGGATCCAGTATTTAGCAACAAATTAAATGACCCATTGAATTGCTTGAAAACGGTAAAAAGTAACCTGTCCC
>JAIVYW010000272.1:0-3141 GCA_048635215.1 Candidatus Atribacteria bacterium | reverse complement strand
CATTTATTTAAGAAGACAACCAAAGTAGGGACATTGACTTGACGGGCCAAAAGGATGTGCTCTTTGGTCTGAGGCATAGCCCCGTCGGCGGCCGAAACGACCAGGATCGCGCCGTCCATCTGGGCCGCACCGGTGATCATGTTCTTGATGTAGTCCGCGTGGCCGGGACAATCGATGTGGGCATAATGGCGTTTTTCGGTCTCATACTCAAGGTGAGCGATATTGATCGTAACTCCACGCTCTTTTTCTTCCGGAGCATTGTCAATAGAATCATAGCTGCGCGCCTGCGCCAAACCTTTTTTCTGTAATAATGTCGTAATCGCCGCGCTCAATGTTGTCTTTCCATGATCAACGTGACCGATGGTTCCAATATTCACATGCGGTTTGTTACGTACAAATTTTTCCTTAGCCATAAGTTCCTCCTAATTTAAATTTTCTAGAAAGAGTATCCCTGTAAAAGCTCTTTCTGTTCACCCGGCGGCAGCGGCCTGAATTCCATGAATTCAAGATTAATATTGCCGCGTCCCTGGGTAATGGAGCGAAGTTCCGTAGTGTATTTAAACATCTTGCTCAGCGGTATTGCGCCCTTAATGATCTTCAATGCTCCTTTGGGGATAACATCCCTCACTGTTGCACCCTTGGAGTTGATGGAGTTGAATACATCTCCAAAATACTCCTCGGGGGCGTAGAGCTCGAATTTCATATAGGGTTCAAGCATAACAGGATTCCCTCTCTGCAGCCCGTTCATGACACCGTTGGATAACGCCATCTTGTACAGGGTTACATTCAGGTTCTCACTTCCAGTCACCAGTTCTCTGATGATGAGTTTGACTCCCATTAATGGATAACCGCTTAATACACCTACGGATAACAGGTTCTCGGCAGCCTCTTGGAGTTCTCTGACAAAAGTCCTGTGAAATTTATCATTGAGCTTTTTCAATGACATCTCCACACGATTCTTATCGTTGTCTTCCAGTGGCTCGAGATCAATGATGATCTCGGCACTTCCCATTTCATTGGCAACCTTTCCTCTGATGCCGTAAACGGCTTCAGAAATAGATTCCCTGAATGAAACCCTGGGTTTGCCCGATTTCACATCGATCTTTGCTTCTCTAAACAGACGGTCTAGAATGATCTCCAAATGCAATTCTCCCATACCGTAAATGATCAATTGCCCTGTCTCCTCACTTTCCCTGAAGGCAAATGAGGGGTCTTCGAACTTATAATCCTCAAGGATACTGATCAATTTGTCGTAGTCCTTATTGGATCGAGGTTCAATGGCAAGTGATATAACGGGTTTCGGGACTTCAATAACATCCAGCACCAATGGGAAGTCGGGGGTAGATAAGGTATCTGCCGTTTTAGAGAACTTCAAGCCGGCAATGCCGACGAAATTCCCCGCAAAGGCTTCTTCTATCTCCTTTTTCGAATTGGCGTGCATCTGGAAGATCTTAAGGACCTTCTCCTTTTTCCTGCTCACGTCGTTAAAGATAACCTGTCCGCGTTTCAAAGAGCCTGAATAGATCCTCACAAAGGACAATTTGTCCAAAAAAGGATCCTTCATAATTTTGAACACATAGCCTAAAAAACTATTATGTTCCAGGGGGTTAATGTTAACCCTTTCATTGTTCCTGGGATCGACACCATTCAATGATGCAATATCCGCAGGGGAAGGCAGAAAGTCTACTATCCCGTCAAGGAGCGGGAGGATTCCCACATTCTTCAATGCAGAACCGGTCAGTACCGGAATTAGCTTCCGGCTCAAAACCAGGTCTCTGAAGGTTGCTTTGAAGTCATCCTGGGAAATTTCTTCGCCTTCAAGGTACAGAGCCAGTAGATCCTCATTATTTTCAACCACGCTTTCAATGAGTATCTTTCGCCTGGATTCTACCTCATCCTTGATATCATCCGGGAGTTCGGAAGTGGCGGTCAATTCGCCCCCTTCGTCTTCCCGGTGTAACAAATTTCTTGTAAAAAGATCAATGACCCCGTAAAGTTTCTCATCCCTATAATAAGGAATGTTGACGGCCACGGGATCTACAGAAAACTTTTTTCTGATGTCGTCAATGGCAAACACATAATCCGCTCCGGCTCGGTCAAGTTTATTAATGCAGACCAGCCTCGGAACATCGAACTTATCGGCTTGGTGCCAGACGGTCTCGCATTGGGGCTGTACTCCCGCAACTCCATCGAATATAACGACCAGGCCGTCAAGTACCCTAATGGCCTTCTCCACCTCAAGTGTGAAGTCCACATGGCCGGGAGTATCAATAATGTTTATCTGATGCTCCTTATAATAGGTCGTGGTGACCGCGGATTGTATCGTTATTCCGCGCTCTCTCTCCTGGTCCATCCAGTCCATCTGGGTGGTGCCGTAGTCCACTTCCCCTATCTTATGGGTTTTGCCAGTAAAAAAAAGAACTCGTTCGGTGGTAGTGGTCTTACCCGCGTCTATATGGGCTATGAAGCCTATATTCCTAATTGCCGGACCGGCTAACTCTCCTACCATTTTTCATATTACCAATTATAATGCGCAAATGCCTTATTGGCTTCTGCCATTCTATGTGTATCATCTTTCTTCTTTACAGTAGCGCCCTTATTGTCCAGAATATCCAGGAATTCACCTGTGAGCTTCTCGGTCATGGTGTGCCCTGAGCGTTTTCTTGAAAAGGAAATGATCCATCTCATCGCCAATGCCGTTGAGCGTTTCTTATTGACCTCAATAGGTATTTGATAATTAGTACCGCCAAGCCTTCTGGATTTAACTTCCACATGGGGCCTGATCTTCTCTATAATCGTTTCAAATATCTCCAAGGCGCTTTTTCCCGTTTTCTTCTCCAAAGCTTCCAGTGTTCCGTAAACGATCTTGGTAGCGGTACTTTTCTTACCGTCCATCATTATCATATTGATGAATCTGGCTAATAGCCTCGAATTGTACTTGAAATCAGGGTTAAGTCCGTATTTAAGTTTCTTAAAAGGTTTCCTTGACATAATTACACCTTGCTTTTCTTGGGCCTTTTGGCCCCGTATTTGGATCTTCCGCGTCTGCGTTCTTCGACGCCCGCAGCGTCATATTTTCCGCGGATGATATGATATCTTACTCCGGGAAGATCTTTCACTCTACCACCCCTGATAGATCGG
>JAIVYW010000271.1:0-3150 GCA_048635215.1 Candidatus Atribacteria bacterium | reverse complement strand
TGCTGCGCAGACTGAGTACGAGGTTGGATGTACGATGTGCGGGGTGGGGATAAGAAAGGGGATGGATTCCTGCTTTTGCAGGAATGACGGATGCGTGTTTGTTTTCCTTTTTCGCGTGGAAAAATCAAATAACAATTTTTCATATTCTCCTCTGCACTAACCTTGAACCTTTGAACATTTCAACTTTTGAACAATCTTCCAAGTTGCTTACATACCGCTGCGGGTATGCAGCGCTCCTCGCGCCTTGAATGCGGAGCAAAATAGCATCAGCCATTGCTGATGTATTTATGAATCAGAGCACTTGTGCTTACGGTAGTGATATTTGGTGTGAAAAAGAAATGATCAGGATTTCTCGACGATCTTGCTTATGATCTCTTCCCTGCCGACCCCTTCCGCCTGAGCTGCAAAATTAAGGATTATCCGGTGCTTAAGAACAGGAAATAGAAGCTCATCGATATCTCCGTCAGAGACCACCGCGTGTCCCTTGATCATCGCATTCGCTTTCGCAGCGTGAGCCAGATACTGGCTTGCTCTCGGACCAGCTCTCCATAAGACATACTTCTTAACATGATCTATGGCGGTATTGGCGGGCCGTGTGCTTTGAACAATGCGGATGATCCGCTGCAGTGACTCTTCTGAGATGCCGATGTCTTCAACTCCTTTGATGAGCTCCACAAGATCCTTTTGCTTAACGGCTGCCTTCAATTCGATATTCTCAAAATTAGGATAGCGTTTTGCGATCTGAAATTCATCCGTGCTCTCGGGGTAAGTGATCTCAATATTAAATAAAAAACGGTCAAGCTCCGCTTCAGGAAGCGGGTAAGTACCCTCTTGTTCAATAGGATTCTGCGTTGCGAAAACAAAGAACGGATGCGGCAGCTGATGCGTTTCTCCGCCTATTGATACGATCTTTTCTTCCATGGCCTGAAGTAGAGCGGATTGTGTTTTGGGAGGTGTTCTGTTTATCTCGTCAGCAAGGATCATATTGGCGAAAATAGGGCCTTTATACAAGCGGAAATGCTTTTTTCCATTGCTGTCAAGGTCAATGATCTCGGCGCCTATGATATCTGAAGGCATCAGGTCCGGCGTGAATTGTATCCTCTTGAATTCCAGAGCGAATAATTTTGCTAAATTTCTTATCAGCATCGTCTTTGCCAGTCCGGGAACTCCGGTAATGATAGAGTGTCCATTGGAAAGAACGGAGATCAGGATAAGATCCTTTACCTTTGCTTGACCGATCACGACAGAAGAAAGTCCTTCTCTGGTGTTTTTGACGAATTTTTCCGCGGTTTTTAAGAGACTTTTGATATTTGTCATTGAACTATTGCCCATTTCCCATTCTCGTTCTTGACGGAGAATATCATAGTCCCGTTACGGGTGATCTCATTGCCGAAAGCGAATTCTTCCTTATAAAGGGACATATCCTTTCCGCTGTATATTGCTATGATCTGATAATCAAAAGAAATAATATAATCAGAGCCGGATATCATGCTCTCCTGAACATTGGAATATGTGAGCGTTATTGATTGAAAGAACAAGAACCAGAAATCCTCCCAGTATCCGATAAATGAATTTTTATCGCCGACAGATGAGATATAATTCGGTGAAATAATAGAAGCGAGAAGTCCGCTGTCTTCATTTGCGATGGCTGTCTTAAAACTTTCTATTATGGCGGACCTTTCGGTCAGTCCAACTTTAGCATCAGAGCCGGATGTATTGTCCGCCTTCGCGTGTACGGTATCTTTTGGGGTATCAACAGGTGCGCTCCCGGTTAAAATAACGGTGGCTTTCTGAATATAATAATCTGCATTTTTTCTATTGATCGTCTTCACTCTGGAAAATTCTTCTACCGCAAGGGCAAATTCTCCATTTGACATGAATTCGATGCCGCTCTTATAGGCGTCCATATCGACCTGCCATGCCGCGATCTTGTCCTTGACATCCAATTTCTTTTCGACATCGGTTTTTTCCAATTCAAGGAATTTTTGATAATGCCTTTTCGCATTTTCGTAATCCTTCTCCTTCTCACTGATATAACCGAGATAATAATGAGGAGTGGAGTAATCAGTCCTGAGAAAGGCCAATTCTGCGAAGATCTTCATTGCTTCCTTTTTTCTTGAATCGATGATAGATATACCATAATTGAGCTGAGCCGTCTTGAAGTTCTCTTTGATCTCGTCGTCCATCTCGGGAGCGAATGACAGGACCTTTTTGTATTCTTCTATGGCCAGTTCAAAATGTCCTTCAGTGAAATACTTCTCGGCATTCTTTTTATGTTTCTTAGCTTCTTCGCGTAAGTTGATGCCCAAGATCGTGACAGTCAGCGTTAATATTAATATCAGAGTCAAAGAAAATTTTCTCATCGTATCCTCCTAAAGGTAGAGCAAGGGCCTTCTTGCCTTGGCAAGCATTTTATTGATCTGTTCCTGGGTGAGGTCAATATTGAGAGTGAAGACATCCTCGTTGAGATATCCGTGGTAATCGGAACCTCCGGTGACTATCAGATCCCTCTCATTTGCATAATCCAAGTACATTTCAGCGAGCTCAGGTGTGTGGGTAGGATGAAAAACTTCGATGCCGTCCATACCCATTTCCATGAACTCATCCAGCATATCCGTATTTTGAGCAATATGTATGCCAGGATGCGCTAAAATCGCTATCCCTCCCTTCCGATGGATAATATCTACTGCTTCCTTAGATGAAAACGGGAGCTTACCCACATTGCAGGGACCGTCGTCATAAAGGTAAAGATCGAATGCCTGCTGTATACTTTCGACTAATCCCTTCTTAAATAATACAAGGGCGATATGCGGCCGCCCGTAGTTGCGAACATTGAAATGGGCGCTCAGCTCCTCAAATGTAATGCGGATATTGAAGTGAACAAAAAGATTGTTAAGGATCTTCTTTATCCTATCCTCTCTGACCTGCTTCATGGAGGCGAATAGATCCTCGAGCTCTGAATCCCGCCAGTCGAAATAATACCCCAGAATATGATGTTCTTTGCCATCCTTATAGGTTGATATTTCGACACCCGGGATAACATCAACACCTAAACGCTTACCTTCGAGCACGCCCTCCTTTATACCATCTACCGTATCATGATCGGTTATCGCGATGAGCTCGTGTTTTGTTAGTTTAACATATCTGAGC
>JAIVYW010000270.1:0-3158 GCA_048635215.1 Candidatus Atribacteria bacterium | reverse complement strand
GTTTGGCCGGCAGGATAAGCAGAGATTGGATGTCGCTCCAGGGTCCGGGCATACCCTTAGTGATGGAACGCACTTTAAAAAAATAACGGCTATTAGGGGAAAGTTTAAAAGTAAGGGTCTTCTCTTCCGTGGGAATGATGCCCATATTCTCGGCGAGGGGGTCGGTGCCGTGGGAAAGATCATAACTGGAGGCGGACCCAACTTTCTGCCAGCGAATAAGGATACCGGTTGGTCCCCCATCGCTGCTAGTCAGACCTTGGGGCGCGATTCCCGGCTTATAGGGGAGCGCGGTAAAAGAAATGGGGCTGCTCCAGGGACCAGAGACTCTGGGATTACGCGCCCGGAGTTTTACATAGTAAGTGGTCTCCGGTATCAGGTTGTTCAGAGTCATAAAATTTTTATCCGTGCTGCGCATACCAACAGAGCTGGAATCCAGATGCGTCCCATAGGAAACTTCATAATAAGTATCAGGGAGATCGCTGTAGCGGTCGCTCCAGAAAAGATGGACCGTGGTATCACGAATGTTGTCTGCGGCCAGGTCGGTCATGACAGGTATTTGGGTGTGAAATTCTTTAAGGGGACTCCAGTTGCCGGCTTGGCCGCCTACCACGGCTCTGATTTTTATCCGGTAACATGTATTGGGTAAAAGTTTAGTCAGGGTAGTTGAGGTCCTGGATAGGAAACGGCGCCCCCGGTTGGAAGCCTTGGAATCAGTTCCCAAAGACAATTCGTAACGGGTAGCGTTAGCGATGGATTCCCAATTAACCTGCACGCTGTTTTGAGTAACATTCACCAGGAAGAGATTCAGGGGACTGGAGAGAGAGGACGCTGATAGGTTAATGCTTCCGAGCGTGATTCCAGCAAGTAGAAAGAGGATGGCGGCAGAAATATTTTTATGTGAAAGCTGGCGCATGCTTCACCTCGGATCTGAAATTTGATTTTTAACCGGTGATGCTTCATTAATATTTTCTGTTAGGGAAACGACAAATTCAAGCAATCTAACCAACCGCCAAGTTTTAAAAATACCCGTCATTCCGGCATGGTTTTAGCCGGAATCCAGCGGCTTTGATTTTAAAGGCTTAAAAGTCACTGGATACCCGATAAAATCATTCGGGTATGACAACCCTTTCAGAAAACAATCTTTCCGCAACAGATACTAATTAATTTATCCTAACATAGAGAGTCGGGATGAGTCTATAAAAAGCTTAGCATTCAAAGGATATTTCGTATATAATCCGATATAATCCGGGAATGAAAGCAGGTCGCAGGTAAGGAAAATTTCAGGAGTTTACATGGGTGTTGAGAGAACCTTTTTGGTCAGCCTGAATTATACGGGCGGGTTACAGGATGCGGCCCGGCATGGTCGGTGCCTGGCATCCAGAGAACCTCATGACCAGTCATCCGTTTCCAGCGGCAGAGAATATCTTGCAGGGTATTATTGAGAGCGTGCCCCATATGCAGGACACCGGTGACATTCGGCGGCGGCATTACGATAGAATAATTTCCGTTCTTCGCTGTGCCTTTGACCTTGAAGGCCTCGGTTTTTTGCCAGTTCTCATAAATTCTCCGCTCATGCTCTTTTGGTATATAGTGTTTCTCTAATTCCATAATAACCTCACATCTTTTCCGGGGCATTGAACCCGATCATATTTAGAATATCTTTAACCATCACACCCAGAGCGGAGACGAATTTTAAATATTCTGCCTCTTCATCCGAACCGATGATCTTGCTTTCGTGATAAAAACGGTGAAACTCCGCGGCAAGGGCATTCAGATAAGTGATCACCATCGCGGGCTCCCTTTTTAAGAGCGCTTCTTTCATCGCGGTTTCAAAAAGGAATATCGAATACAGGAGTTTTTTCTCGGCATCAAGCACCTTGCTGATCCCGTCTTTGTCCGGACGGCCCGCCTTTTCCAATATGCTGTTGATACGGGCAAACATATATTGAACATAGAATACCGGTGATTTTTCCCCTTCTTTCTCAAAACGGTCCAATGAAAAATCCACATGCTGATTAGCGCCCTTGGAAAGGAAGAAATACTTGGCGGCATCCGCGCCGACGCTATCTACTATGTCATTTAACTGAATATAATTGCCGCTTCTTTTGGACATCACAAGTTTTTCTCCATCCTTGATAAGATTGACTTGCTGAAGAATAATGATCTCCAGAAAATCCTCGGGAATATCGAAGGCGGTGAGGGCGAGTTGAAGCCGGCGAACGCCGCCGTGATGGTCCGGGCCCCAGATATTTATCGCCTTATCAAATCCCCTCTCGAATTTATTGATATGATACATAATGTCTCCGAAAAGGTATGTGTATTCACCGTTGGATTTTTTCAATACCCAGTCCTGAGAATCTCCCAAAGCGGTATTTTTGATAAAGAGCGCGCCGTCCTTTTCATATGAAAGGGATTTTTCCTTCAATATCAATAATACGCGATCGGCTAATTGAGGATCTTTATACAATGAAGACTCGGAGAACCATACATCGAAAGAGAGGTCTATTCTCTCCAGTATCTTCTTGTTCAATGCTACCGTATGGGCAATGGCGGCATCTTTTAAAAAGGTCTTGGGATCGGACGCGGACCGTATCTCGTCGCTGAAATACTCCGCAAGCTCACGGACATAGGCATTATTGTATTCATTTTCCTCAAAGTTCACCGTTTGTTTCTCGAATTTCTCCAGATACGCCTTATAAATTGAATTCGTGAAGATATTTATCTGATTGCCGGCATCATTGATATAGTATTCTTTTGTAACTTCCCAACCCGCATATTCAAAAAGGTACGACAATGCCCTGCCGAAAGCGGCGGCACGCCCGGATACCACATTCAGCGGCCCGGTGGGATTGGCGGAGATGAATTCGATATTGACTTTTTTGCCGTTCTTGCTGCGGCAAATGGAAGAAAAATCATTGAAATGTTGAAGATAGACATTTTCTGAAAGGGTGATATTCAGAAATCCCGGCTTTACGGCTTCCAGGCAGATAATTCCATCCGCCTCTATGGATGTCAGCTCCTCGGCGATCTCCAATGGAGATCTTTTCAGTTCGCGGGAGAGCTGCAGGGGAAGCGATGTGTAGAATTCAACGCCCTCGATCGTGCCCTTTTGTATTACGGGATCGATCGTGAGAGAATATTTATCTTT
The DNA here is from genome assembly GCA_048635215.1 of Candidatus Atribacteria bacterium. GTDB lineage: Bacteria > AUK180 > AUK180 > AUK180 > AUK180 > JAGLWT01. Next base: position 10 of record JAIVYW010000270.1, on the reverse strand, counting down.
GAAATAATTT
>JAIVYW010000269.1:0-3165 GCA_048635215.1 Candidatus Atribacteria bacterium | reverse complement strand
TGAAGTGTGAGGCATTAAGAAGTGTGAAGTGCGAAGTGGGGAAAAGACAGGATGAAATAAAACTGGATCCCACGGTCGCAAGCTCCCTCTGGATGACATTCTCTTCTTTATTTCCTTCCCGCATCCGCTCATCGGGAGCCCGGTAAGATACGCCTGCTGCACTACGGCATTTACCCTGACATCAGCCGGCACATCGTTTTGTTTTAGGATTGCATTGAAGTCGGAGTTTGCACGATCATATTTTCCGAGCAGAGAAAGTATCTCTCCCCTAGTGAACAATGCTTGAAGGTAAAGCTGAACTGGATTCTCCAGATTCATCGTTTTGTAAGCCATCATTGATTATAACTGAAATATTAAATTCTTCATAATTTGCTCAATTTTAGTCAATAATACAAATATAGGCAAAGGGGTTTAAAAAAAAGAAAACCTCTCTATTCCTTCAAGCTTTCAACCACATTAGCGATCAGCTCTTCGGCGTATTCCGGTAATTGCTCGATCGGAACCTCCGCACCCACGGATGTGGCAAAATCTATCTGAGATGTTTCAACATCCACCATTCGCAGATTGATAAAGAATTTCTTACCTAATTTGGAAACATTTCCCACGATCATCTTTTTCACGGCAAGGATCTTTCCGATCTGAACAGCACATTCCGATGATGTACATCCGGACTGCTGCAAATTGACCTCTGTAAGTAATTCATTGATCATACCGCGCTCAAGCACCTTAAAATATCCGCTCGTAATTAATGATTGTCTTATAAAATCCGTTATGATCTCAGCATCTGAAGTTTCAATATTTTTGCCTTCAAAATCCAGAACCGCCACTAGGATCTTCTCAAAAGTTGCTTCCGGCCTCTCCAATTTTGTTTTCTGTTTCTTCTTCTTTTTCTTGGCAGACCGTGGTTTCTTGACCTTGGCAACCGGTACCGGCTTATCAAAGGGCTTCATTCCATAACCCAATGAGATATAATGAAATGTACTTATCTTTCCAAAAGAGAAGGTATAATCCACATTAATATTTTTAAGTTCAACTCCCATGCCTAAATTCAACTCCGAAGAGAGTGCATTCATACCTGTTAACCCCATCCTGAAAGACAACAGGTCGGCAATTTTGTATTGGATCGCGATTAAGCCGTTAACGCTTTGATGATCTCTGAACACCTTCGCGGAAAAACCGCCGTTTATTGTAAGAGTATTATTCAAAAATCCGATCCCGCCATTGAAATTTACCGTTCCAAGAGTTGGGTAACCATCTTCAAAAGAAGAATAATAGAATCTGGCAAAATCACAAATGGAGAGTCCGGCACTCATATTTCCATTACTATAGACAAGGCCCACAGATGGGTAGAAAAAGGAAACCTTAGTGTCATCCCCAGATTCCTCTATCAGGGCATTCTTGAATATCTTCCAATTGAAGCCGAATGAGAGATTGCCAAAGAAACGATAAGCAAGGCCGATCTTTATTAAGTTACTGTTGGGGACCTCCCGGGACTCATTGATCACAGTACCGATGGCATCCATCTGTACAAAACTCTGATTCTTGTAATCAGTAAACTCCAAAAAGGCGAATAATTCCTTAAATACTTTCCCGCCAAAAACAAATGAAGAGATGGGATTCTTATCGAAAACTCCGGAAAAGAAAGAAAAGCGGGTAGCATACCGGCTTGGCAATGATGTGATGAAGGCAGGATTGAGAAACAAATTTGCCAGAGGAGAGCTGTTTACCGCACCGCCGCCCATTGACAAAATAACGCCGTCGTATGGGATCAGTAATTCTGAATTGCCTTCATTTACCGAATCTGCAAAAACTACAGAAGAAATGATAAGAACAATACCAATGATGATACATTTGAGTTTCATATTATGGCCTCGCTATGTATATGACTCGAACAAACGACTCTCCGGCATAACCCGGTTTAATAATAAGGAAGTACTTCCCATACGAGATATTATAATGATCGTACCCATCGTAAGTGGTTGTCGAGAGATCCGCACTGAATTGACCGGATTCTTCAATATCCCAATCCTGGACCAGCCAACCGTCGGCAGTACGCAATTCAACCCGAGTTCCCGGCAGAAGATTATCAATAGTCACCTGACCGGTCGTGGGATTCGGGTAAGGATTGAAATCTCCCTCACCCGCAGAAGCCGAGCTGCCATATTCCCAGATCGAATAATCTCCGCAAGCGGAATTAGCAAGTATATATTTTCCACCAAAAACACAAAACGGCATCTCCCAGGGTTCTGAGATGGAAATATACTCCATAAGATTTACCGGCTGGGCTGCATTTCCCGGTGTAATCGCGATTAAAATCCCGTTTGTATCTCTATAAAATAATTTACCGCCACCGGCACCGATGTGAGCAACGCTGTTTTGTGACTGGACCGTAAGGTCATACTGAGGGTTCATAGGGTCATCATAGCTGAATCTGGAAATATTAATGGGGACACTTTCTTCTAAGACCCAGATCACCGGGAGATCGCCGTCTATCTCGAATTGATTTGCTATCGAGGTGGAATCCGGAGTAAAAGAATTATAGTAAACATTGTAAGTAGTGGCGGACGCCAGGAATAATTTATCAGTTCCATCATCATAACATCCCAGAATGATAATTCTCTCTTTATCGGCAACTACATGGTCCGGACGGGCATTCAGGAATATTACAGCTTCCGCGGTATCAGGGCCCTGACAACCGATGACTACAACACCTGTATCGCACGGCATGAAAATCCTCCCATTGCAAAGGGCGAGGTCCTCTTTCTCATTTTCCAATACCGCATCGTAGAAAGATCGTGTAAGTTCAACGATGGAGCCGTTATGATCAAGTGTCCATGTGGACATTCCCCAGCCGTTTCTCACTACTATTCTGTCGAAATCCGCATCAGTATCAAATGATACAGTGCGATAGCTTGTATCGCTTCGAGTATCTTTCGTATAGGCAACAAATGTACCGTATCTTTCGGGAGCCGCCATATTTGCCTTTGAATAATACTGAACCGTCCCGTATGAATTGACTCCGACATAGTAATTGGGGGTCTCTTTTATCTCCACATCATAATCAAAAAATACATCGTAAAATGAATAATCCGAAACGGCGGGAGGGTAATCCGAGCAATTAAGCAAGATCGGGTCCATATTGTTACGCATAAGAAAGAGCTTATT
>JAIVYW010000268.1:0-3168 GCA_048635215.1 Candidatus Atribacteria bacterium | reverse complement strand
CCGATCACCGCGTTTTCATGAACGAAAGCGCTTTCCGAGATCTGCGGATCGGGCAAGGACGGTTCAAAAACCTGAAGCACGCCGCCAAAATATATCTGCGGCTCTTCGGCTTCGATGACGGTGTTCTTGACCGTATCGCAATGCGGAATATCGCTCTTTTCAAGTATGATCGTCATTCCCGAAAGGTCTTTCAGGTATTTGGTGTACTTCTTATTGGCTAAAAAGGTAATATGGCCGGATCTCGGCATATCAATGGTACAGGGAAAGGTTATTTCCCTTTCCCCTTCACCATGAATGATACCGCCTAATCTCTTAACGATATCAAATGCATTCATTGATGCTATTTTGATTTTTTCTTTGCGGGTTTTCTGCCGTTCATCACACGAATAACATCAGATGTTATATCATTGCCTGAACCGGCGTATATCACTGCCTCTTTGAGAACTACCATATCGTAACCCAGCTTGTCGGCTACTTGCTGTACGGCAACGGCGAGTTGAGCCTGAAATGTCTCATAGATCATCTGCTGCTTCTGATTGAGTTCCTGCTGCGCAGCCTGGAAATCCTTGACCAATGCTTCATATTTCGTCTTCAACTCATTGGTTTTCTGCTCTCTTTTGGTCTTATCCATTAATTCAGACTGATCCTGCAGAGCTGACAATTCTCCTTCTATCTGAGATTTCTTGGTATCTATCTCTACCTGTTTACTCTGAAAATAATTGGAGAGTTTTTCAAACTCGGCCTTGAACTGATCAACATTCTGAAATACTTCCATTGCATCCACATATGCGATCTCTGACGCAAATGCCATAAGCCCTGTCAACATAACGATGAAAAGTGTTAATGTCTTCTTCATATATCCTCCTAGGGATGTTCTACATTGTTAAAACACATTGCCAATTGTAAAGTGGAGTTTTGTATTGGAAAAGTTCTTGCCAACCTCCGAATCGGTGGGATGGGAAAATCCGTATGCATAATCCAATCTCAGTACTCCTAACATGGGTACTTCAAATCTTATGCCAAAACCTATGGAATGTGCTAATTTAAAATTTTTCAGGCTGAAAGGTTCGGAGTATACTTCGTCCAATTCCCCGTCCCCATCAATGTCTCTGTAAATATCCGTCCAGATATAACCGGCATCATAAAAAAGTGCTCCCCAGAACTGTTTTCCGTATATCGGGAATTTGTACTCCGCATTAAAATTGAACAATTTAGTTCCGCCAATGGGATAATAAGAGACACCGTAATCTTTATAATATGATGAATTTATGAGTTTGGTCTGATCATCTCCCGTATCTTTATCTATGATGACGCCTGTATAAGGATCGATCCAATCACCCGTATCGGGGTTAACTATGACCCATTTCTCGGTATCACCCCAGATGGAATAGAGCCATGTCCAATGTTCTCTCGCGAATGCAAGCTCTGTGTATCCGATGGAACGGTCCTCGTAACCGCGGACAGAGTAATCCCCACCCATGAAAAATCGCTCATAGACAGGAGGTATCTTCTGATCGGAGAAGCTCTGTATGAAACCGAATTGCGCTCTTAGTCCCAGAACGAATTTCCAGAAAAGAGGCTTATAGGCCTCGGCCTGTGTGACTACCTTCAGATAATGGGCATTACCGCCGAATCCGAACCAGTCATCGTCGCCGGTCTTTATGAAATCACCTGCGAGTGTGGAAGAAATACTGAATTTCGAGCCCCTTGTCGGATTAAAGAAATAATCCCTCTGATCACGGGAGAAACTCAGGGAAATGGCGTTCGTTACATTCCAGCCGAGATTTGTGGTGACATCAGCTGGAGCGGACTGCATATTTTCTTCCTCTACATCTAATCTGATATCATCATGTCTGAGCTGAAGGTTCACCTGATAATATCTCCAGAAATTCTTTCCGAATCTCAGAGAGAAGCCATTCTTCAATTCGGTATAAAAGAGCTCATAACGATCAAATGTCTGATGATAAATATCAAGTCCGAATGCGATCTGGCCCTTTATTACCCAGGGATTCAAGAACCATGGGTCCGTAAAATTAAGATTAAAGTCATCCCTGTACTGCGAATGCTCATATTTGAAATTCAGCTTGTACCCGTATCCAAGCAGATTGGATTCTCCGATCTCGACAAAACCGATCAATTTCTCCTCATTTGAATATCCGCCGCCAAGCTGTGCCTTTCCCGTAGGTTTTTCTTTCGCGTACCAGATCAGGTCATAGCTGTTCGTGCCGGCGACTTGTGTATATATCGGGTAAATATTGTCGAAATAATTCAGATTGTACAATTTCTGCTGAGTTTCCTGAAGTTCCTTTACGGAGAATGGAGAATCTTCCTCCACATACATCTCTCTCAAAAGTACCCAAGGTTTAGTCTTCATCGCCTCAGCGCCGATGGGTTTAATGGAGATCGTACTGATAAATGCCTGTTCGCCCTGTTTGACCTTGAGAATAACATTGACCTTACTTTCCTCAAGATCAAAAACCTTCTTTGAATCGACCAGCACACCAAGATACCCGAGGTCGGTGTACAATATTCTAAGGTCTGAGATCATAGCGCCGAATATCTCATCGGAGTAAGGGGCGTTGGAATACTTTTTGGCCCTTGCTCTTAATCTTTCAACCGGTATGACAGGATCTTCACCTTCTCCGAAGCTAATATCGACCTCGCCTATATTAAAGGGTTTACCCTCGTCGATAACCACATGAAGACGAATACTTCCCTCAACTGTCTCCACCTCTTCCAATTCTATTCTGGCGGAGATGAAGCCGTTTTTCTTATAGAAGATCTTCCAATGCCTCATCGATATTCGAAAACTGAAAACTGAACCCCATATCAAGGTGTCTTTTAGGCAATACCTTTTGCCCGTTTAAAAGTACCGATCCGAATTCTCCCATCTTGAGTTTGATCACAAATCCCGGCACAGCCGGCATAAATGTGGGTCTGCCCAAGGCCTTTCCCAGTGCCTTGGTGAATTCCCGGTTGCGTACCGGCTGGGGGGCCGTGCAGTTTATTGGGCCGGATATGTTTTTCTGTTCCAACAAAAAGAGGTAAACATTGACCAGATCCTGTTCATGAATCCAGGAAAACCACTGTTTTCCTCTACCTAAGGGACTGCCGAGACCTTTTTTGAATAGGGGGACCATTTGATTACGGGCCCCGCCCCTTGAACCC
>JAIVYW010000267.1:0-3179 GCA_048635215.1 Candidatus Atribacteria bacterium | reverse complement strand
GATATCTTTGAATACTATACCCTTTTTCGGGAAATCCGGAACATCTCTGATCAAAGATGATAATTCTTCCATATGCTTCTCCTTCTCAATATTTAAATTGCTTTGTATTATTTCTACACCTTTATTGATGATCTGTCTAACCCTCTCTTTCGAAAGGCTCATAATGGTCCCAACCTCATCAAGAGTTCTAAAGGCATGGCCATCCAGCCCGAAACGCAATGTTATGGCCTGCTTTATCTTCGGTTTTAATGATGAGATCATCATCGACACATATTCACTCTTATCCTTTCTGTCCTCTTCTTCGTAAAATGAGGCGCTGTCGCGGGAAAGCGTGAGATAATTAATGAAGTCCTCGCTATCGTTATCTATCTTGAATGACATCGAATATTCATTTTGAACAATATTTAATTGATGCAGAAACTTCTCTTCTTCCATGTCAAATTTCTTTGCGATCTCTTTCGTTGTTGGTTTTCTCTCATGCTCGTGAAAGAACTCGTCGATATAATTCATAACTTTCACGCGAAAATCAAGAATATATATCGGGATCTTAACTATTCGCGCGTTCTTATCGATGAAATTGATTATATACGCCTTGATCCAAAAATATGCGTATGTGGAAAATTTGAAATGCTTCTCTGGTTTAAAATGATCGATGGCTTTGAGCATGCCGGAAACTCCTTCAGAAAGGATGTCCAATTTACTGATCCCCCGCAATCTGAAGTACTTCTTTGCGACCATTATTACAAGCCGTTGATTATGAAGGATGATTTTTTCTCTAAGAGCATGGTCACCTGTCTTTTTGTACTCTACAAAATACTCATACTCTTCTTCGGGAGTAAACGGTTTGTAATCCTTCAATTCACGAAAATATATTTTTAAGAGCTTATCTTCAATGTCCATATTTTCTCATGGCAAGAACAGTAGAGGGTTCAGCGGAAGCTTCTTTTTTCTCACTTCGAAGTGAAGGATCTCGCCGCTCACCTTTGCAACTACCTGTCCGGTAACGATCTTCTCCCCCTTTTTCACTTTAACTTCCTCGCAGGGATAGTAGAAGACATAATATTCGGCATCTACCTGAAATCCGACCATTAAGCCAATACCCTTAAGGAAGTCCAAATATGTTACCACTCCGTTATTTACGGCTATGATCTCCTTTGTCCGGGATTTGATATCTATTCCATTATTATTTGTGAAGATCCCTAATTCTTCATTGTATATCCTGCCGAATTTCCGGATCACGCTTTTTCTGTCAACATTGTGTAAAGGCCATGACCTAAGGAAAGAGTCTCCACCGTTGGAGAGCTTCGCGACAGGCAAGGGCTTTTCTGCAGTTGAAAATGAGCCGGCGCCTGGAATACGCAAGACCTGCCCCACTGATATTTTCGTGGCATCTTCAATAGAATTGAACTCCGCGATATCCTCTATGGGCACCTTGAAATTCTTACTGATCCGGTAAAGGGTCTCCCCTTTTCTCACTTTGTGAACCGCATACTTCTTGTTTGGAATTACGATCTTCTCAATTTTCTCTCTGGCTTCCTTTTTTACTACCGGAGATGGTGTCTTATTATTTTCAGTGACCGTTGATCTCCCGATCAGGGAACATGAAGAAAAGACAAGGGGAATAAATAGAAGCGCAGCTAAATTCACTTTTTTCTGGAACTGAATATTTTTTCTGCCTCGGTGATCGCACCCTGAGCTTCATTGACTTTGATCACCTTGTCATCCACATCCCACGAGCTGATCGAGATCACAGGCTTATTGATCTTAAGAGCCATCGCGATCTCTGATAATGTTCCCAAACCCGCGCCGACGGCAATAACGATATCGGCAGTTCTAACGATGATCGCATTCCTCGCCTGCTGCATTGAAGTTAAGATTGGAACTTGGATATGCGGATTCGCGTCTTTCTTATCGGATCCGGGTAATATCCCGATCGTAAGGCCGTCCTTACTTCTTGCACCTTTCGCTACACTTTCCATGACGCCGCCAAGGCCGCCGCACACGAGGATCCAGCCCTTCTCAGCGATCAAAGCACCTAAATCTTCGGCGATTTGCTCATATTCTTTTAGGGGAACGCTGTTTCCGACAACTCCGATGATCTTGCTCATAGTTTTACTCCATAAATGGTCGGGGTGACTGGATTCGAACCAGCGACCTCTCGGCCCCGAACCGAGCGCGCTACCAACTGCGCTACACCCCGATCTCTTTCAAAAATAATCCAGCATTTTTGATTATACCAATATCAATTAAATAAGTCAATAAACCCACTGCTATTGAGGCAATGAAGACACCCAAAGCAATAAAGACAATTGACTTCTTCTTATCCAATTTCAAAAAGAAATATATAAGCGCTCCCGTCCAGGCGCCGCTGCCCGGTAATGGGATGGAAACAAATAACATAAGGCCGACAAACTCCAATTTTTGGACCAGCGCTGATTTTGTTAAGGCCTTCTGCCTTAATTTCTCTAATATATTGTTCCCGCCGTTGATGCCTTCGATCCACTTTGAAACAGGATCCAAAAGTAAGACAACCGGAATAACGATTGCCAGATTTCCTATTAAAGATAGCAGCACCGTTTTAATAATGCCAAACTTAAACAGGAATACTCCTAAAGGGATACCTCCTCTCAGTTCAAAGATCGGAAGCATCGAAACGAGAATAACTATGGCTTCGCCTGACAATCCGATCGAAGCGAGATAATCAACAATTGGCTGCATAAAGTCTATTTCTTGAAAGGTACCAGAGGTTCTACTCCTCGTTCAAAAAACAGAAGCTTATAAAGGCGAACCTTCTTTTTGCCCATCTCCCAGATCGCTACTCGGATATTAAGTTCTTCATCCATAAAATACATGATGATATATCCAGTGTCTTTGACACTTTCCGCATTTATCAGCGTACCCCATTCATATGGGATCGCAGGATTTTTAGCTTCTGCTTTTTCCTTTTTTTCCTTTTCTTCCGCTTTCTCTTTCATGTCCGCCATTTTTCCCTTCGGCATGGGTTTGATCTGCTCCTCTTCGGTTTCAACCGGCTCTGTAACGGTATCGGCAACAGAAACCGCCTTCAGAGTATCCTTTGGGGCTACTGGGGTTCCTTCAGCATACGCTCCTATGGTTAAGAGCATTAAAAACATAATCGCAAATATCACTTTGCATTTCATATACTTCTCCTTGAGGCC
>JAIVYW010000266.1:0-3149 GCA_048635215.1 Candidatus Atribacteria bacterium | reverse complement strand
CAATGCCTACGCCCAGAAAGAATTTCACGCCGATAAAGAACGAAAGTGTGATCACAAAGAATATTCCATTCGCGAATCCGCTCAATTCCGACAGATAGGAGAAGAAATACATGATCACCATGAAATAGATTATTGAAATAAAGGGGCTGAGAGGAAAAAGCTCATCATTGAGAATATAGCCGATCTTCAGGCCGGAAAACCGCCAGAGGATAGCAAGCGAGACAGCGTAAAGAGAAAATCTCAGCCATTTCGACATTCGGATGTAAGATATGATGAAGTGGAATGTACCCCAGACGAGGATCACGGGCCAATAAGGGATCTCTATGCCGAATAGTTTCAAAAGAAGAAACGATAGAACAAAGGAGAATAGAAATGAGGCCTTCCTCAGGATGATCTCCGCCCTTCTTCCTAATTTGTGCTGCACTTTTAAATGGAGATTATGCGTGATGAGGCTTAATCCCGAAAAGGATACCAGGCCGAGAATGAAGGACAGAAGCGGCTCATAGGTCACTTTGCAATACCTCCTCAAAGGCCGCTACGATCTTGGGATCGAAGGCCTTCCCCTTCTCCTCATCGATTATTCTAAGGACATCCTCGCGGGTAAGCGCGCTTCGGTGCTTGCGATGATGCAGAAGAGATACATATGTTTCCGCCAGCTGAATGATCTGTGATAAAGTGGAGATATCCTCTCCCTTCTTTCCCGTGGGATGGCCGCTGCCGTCCCATTTTTCATGATGATCCTCTATGATGGAAACGATCTGATGGAAATGCGGGAAATCCTCCAGAAGCGATTTCGACAGCAATGAATGTCTCTGTAGTTTTTTCTTTTCCGCAGCCGTCAGTTTGGTTTTCTTCTCAAATATTTCTTCGGGAACCCCTATCATCCCCACATCCATAAAATATACGGCAAATCGGATCATTTCCAGATCGTCCGCCTTGAGCTTCAAGCGGCTGCCCAACAATTCACATATTTCAAGTATCCTCTGCGATTTCCCGACCTTGAAGGGATCCTTGAATTCAAAACCGTTTATGATCGTATAAATATATGAATGATAAATATTGCGGATACCGTGAAAGGTAATATCTGAAAAGACCAGGTCATATAGCAGCGCGGACTGATCTTGCTTCAATTTTGAACTGGAGCGGAAATAGAGCAATTCTCTATGTTCTGAATATTTCTTTTCCTCAAGCTGCGGCTTCGTTAAATACTCAGGGTCCGAAATTCCCTTTGAAAGGTAGAGCCGGAAAACACCGTCCCTTTCATCGATATTGTCCTTCACATATACAGAGAACTCTTCTCCCAGCATTTCCGAAACATTCGATTGAATATCGTCGCTGATCAAGTAATAATGATGATAGACGAGTTTTTCCAATTTAAAGAAATTGACCACTTCCTGTTCATAAAGGGTTCTGCCCCGTTTATTTATCTGAGAGAATATTACAGAATTCGCATGAATCGAAGAGAAGAGAAGAAGCATCAGTTCGATATATTTCTTTACATCCTCGTTTTCGCTGAGCTTCGGCAGGTGCTCAATGAACAAATACCCGCTTTTGCTGCTTCCGGAGGCAACCGGGAAAAGAAGGCCGGGCTTGCCGCCAATTCCAAAAAGCGGATTTTCCGGGCCCAATTGTTCTCCGTATTTGATATTGTTAATAAAATAATCAATGCCTTCAGAACCCGACAAGGTTTTGCTCTCCTTATCATTGATATAGAGATATGAATTTTTCTCATCCCCTTTTAAAAAGAGGTATAATTCCACTTCTCCGAGGATCTTCTGAAATTCCTTGAGAATATTCTGAACCGTATTTATGGGAGAGTAGAAAATAGAATTCGGGTCATCTATCGAGTAGCCGGAGTGAACTTCCTGAATGAACGCCGTAAGATGCTCTATCATATTCGTATAGTAGAATCCGTTATTGCCCAGCAGCTCAATTACCCGGGATATGCCTCTGAATAACGCCAAGGACTTCTCTATGGCACGCTTGGGTATATTCTTCTTCGGAATACAGCCGCCTATGATGCCGACATATTGGTCATTGATCCTCAGAGGTATTAGGAGTGTGCCGAATCCGATGGGGCATTGAGCGTAAATAACATCATCCATCATCCTTCCCAATTCCATTTGATTCTTCCAGAAGGAAGCGCAGCCCTTATGCTCGACCTTGTCATCAGCACCCTTGCATTCCTTGTATTGTATGGGGATATACTCATTTCCCTTATCATCCATAATGAATATGTAAAAAGGCAGGCCAAGGTCAATATCCTTGAAGATACCCTTTTCAATAAGGGTGAAGATCACATCTCTCAGGGCTTCTCTTTCATCCATATATATTTTCTACCGGAACAAGGCAAACTTCCAATAAATAATTTGCAGGTATTATAAGCTCGGGGCCGCTATTGCAGCCCCATACCATTTTATTCTTCTTCCGCAAAGAGCTTCTCAACCATTTGATCAATGAGGCGTCCGACATGTCCGGGAAGTTCTTCAAGAGGAACATTCGCGCCGATCGAAGTCGCAAGATCGATCTGTGATGTTTCCACATCCACCATTCTTACCGTGATAAAGAACTTCTTGCCCAATTTTGAAACACTGCCGACGACCATCTTCTTTACGGCCAGGATCTTACCGATCTGTACCGCACATTCCGCTGAAGTACATCCGGATTGCTGGAAGTTGACCTCTGACATTATGTCATTGATCGCGCCTCTTTCAAGAACTTTGAAATAGCCGGAATTGAGCATTTCCTGAGAAACGAAATCGGTAATAATGCCGGCATCGGATTTTTCCATGTTCTTCCCTTCAAAATCCAGAACGGCGACAAGCATCTTCTCTAAAGGTTTCCTGATCGCTGTCTCACCTTTTTTCTTCTTCTTAGTAGTGGTTTTTGGCTTCTTGGCCTTCTTCACACGCTTGGGTTTTTCCTCTTCCACTATCTCTTTCTTCTGTCCGAAGCCGTAACCAAGAGATAGATGATGGAGCACTTTAGATTTGGTGATAGAAGCATTGTAGTCAACATCAACACCGCGGTACTTGACCCCGATGCCGATATTAGGCCCTGTCATTAATTCCGAGTATCCTACAAAGGCAAGGCGTAAATAGGCCATATCCATGAGACAATATTCGGCACCAAGGCCTATTCTCATATTA
>JAIVYW010000265.1:0-3195 GCA_048635215.1 Candidatus Atribacteria bacterium | reverse complement strand
CTCCCCCTCACTCGAGCACGGCGCAGCCGTGCGCCCAACCGAGAGTTCCGAAAGGAGCAAGTGTTCTAATTCATAAATATGTTAACAATGGAATGCTTAGATTTGAGTCAATTTCAACGAACGATGAGCGCGGCGTACCCTTTGTGGTCCGTAAGCGAAGAGAGAGGAATGAATTGATCAAAGATGACATTCCCTCTTCGGGCTGAAGCTCTTTTTCCGTCTTCTGCGTTGCTTGTTGCTTACATACCGCAGTGGGTATGCGGCGCTCCTCGCGCCTTGAATACGGATTGAAAGTATCATCAGCCATTGCTATGGTATTTATGGAACAGTACACTAGTTTACCAAGACATTTCTTCTTGACCTTATAGAAAACATTATTATTTTCCGTTCTATAAGCCAGAATATCAAGTTCATGCAAGAATCTCAAATGTCGAGATACCGTAGACATGCTCTTCCCTGCCATTTCAGCAAGGGATGTTACATTTACTTCACCATGTAATAAATGACAGATAATTTTATACCTTGTAGCATTTCCCATCATCTTGAAAAGCTGAATGACTCTTTTTTCCTGATCACTAAGCATATACCCTCCCTGTATTCAGCAACTCTGCTGAATGCGATTCTTCTTTCATATTATTTCACTTCGGTATTTAACCAAATACGCAACTACTATTTTCACAATTATAAATCTGTCATCTAAGCACTTGGTCTTTCTGACTATTTTCACCATTTACAACAACCCTCACTTGGTGAATTATACCATAACCGATACTTGAGTCCAAATGAATGAGAATTCGAACTAATTATATTCAACAAATATGAGTATTTTCAAGACAAGGTATCCTTTTCACTCAAATCTCGGGCAGTATTAGAATAAAGAATCAGCAGCGGATGGAAGTGTCAGGCCAAGATATTCGACCGCGGAACGGGAGACAACACGGCCGCGGGATGTTCTTTTCAGAAATCCGATCTGTATCAGATAGGGTTCATAGACATCTTCAAGCGTCTCGCGCGCTTCCGAAAGGGCGATGGCTAGGGTATCGATCCCTACCGGCCCGCCGTCATATTTTTCGATGATGAACCTCAATATTCTCTTGTCAATATCATCCAGCCCCATCGCATCTATCTTTAGCTTCTCGAGAGCATAATGCGTTATCTCTTTACCTATACTGCCGTCACCTTTTACCTGGGCGTAATCGCGGACGCGTTTGAGCAGCCGTATGGCGATCCTCGGCGTACCTCTGGACCTTCGGGAGATCTCAAGAGCAGACGGCTTGTCTATTCCTATCCCAAGGACATCGGCATCACGCATTGTGATCAAGGCAAGATCCTCGGGACCGTAAAAATCCAATCTATTGATTATACCGAAACGGTCGCGAAGCGGGCCTGTGAGCATTCCCGCTCTTGTGGTTGCTCCGATCAATGTGAAATGAGGCACATCCAGACGCAGGGTTTTAGCGGACGGCCCCTGTCCGATTATGATATCAAGGGCATAATCCTCCATCGCGGGATAAAGCGTTTCCTCAACGGATCTGTTCAAGCGGTGAATCTCATCAATAAAAAGTATGTCTCTATCATCAAGATTGGTAAGTATCGAGGCAATATCCTTTTTTCTCTCCAGCGCCGGGCCGGTAGTGGTGTGCAGATTCACACCGAGTTCGGCAGCCAGTATATAAGCCAGAGTGGTCTTTCCCAGTCCGGGAGGCCCGTAAAGAAGAATATGGTCCATCTGCTCCTTTCTTTCCGAAGCGGCCTGAACAGCGATCGCGAGCTGGTCTACAACTTCTTTCTGGCCTACGAATTCTGATAATCTCTTCGGCCTCAGCCCCTTTTCAAATTCCTCTTCACCACCCATTTGCGATGGCCTGTTCAGATGATTAGCCACTTTTTAAAACCTTCTTCACTATCTCTTCTGCAGAAAGTCCTGGTTCGTCCTTTTGCAGCTTAATTAATCTTTTATCAAGAAATTCCGATTCATATCCCATAGAGGAGAGCCCTTCGCGGGCATCGGTGTAGGCATTTGAAAGAGGTTCTTTTACCTTTTCCTTCATGGAAATGAATTTCCCGCTTAATTCAAGGATTATTCGGCCGGCACCTTTTTTGCCGATACCGGAGACCTTACACAATGCGTCAATGTCTTCCTGCTCAGCAACTACCAGCAATTGTCCGAAGGTAAATTTATCAAGTATCGCTACTGCCGTTTTCGGCCCTACAGAATTAATACCCAGGAGTACGCGAAAGGCATTTCTTTCATTTTCCGTGGAAAAGCCGTAAAGGTCCATCCCGTCATCACGAGTTCGTAAATGTGTGTGAAAACTTACACTATCGCCCTTTTGCACGCCGCTCAGATTTCTGGAGTTGGTATGAATACCCATAACGATGCCGCTCCCCGTAAGGATAAGCACCATATTCAGCTCGCGCTTGCCCCATACTTTTCCATTCACTGCTTCTATCATTTCAATACCTTTATCTTTCGCGAGTAGAGATGGCATATTCCCGCCGCAACGGCATCCGCCGCATCATCCGGCTTCGGGACCTCTTTGAGGCCTGTCAATCTCATCACCATCTCCTGCACCTGCTTCTTTCCAGCACGGCCGTAACCGGTGACCGCGACCTTGATCTCATTCGGTGTATAGGAGAATACCGGAATACCCTTCTGAGCACCTGTCAAAAGAACGACTCCTCTTGCCTGGCCCACTTGAAATGCGGTTTTCTGATTATTTGTGAAATACAGACTTTCTACAGCCAGCTCCTCAGGAGAATATTTTTCCAATAACAAACAGAGCTCTTCGTATATACGGAGCAATCTTTGGGGGTCGGCCAGGCTTTTAGAGGTTTCAATAACGCCGAAATCAATAAGATTTATACGGCTGCCCGCCTTTTCGACCAGAGAAAAGCCCATAAGGGCGATCCCAGGGTCAATACCCATTATGATCATTCTTTATTGAACAGCGCCTCCCTCTCTTTTACTATCTTCTGAGAGAGGTTCGAAGGCACGGCCTCATAATGAGAGAATTTCATGGAGTAAAATCCACGACCGCCTGTCATCGATTTTAATATATTTATATAGGTGAACATCTCAGCTAAAGGAACACGGGCGGATATCACTACCTTGCCGCCTTTTTTCTGTTCTGTGCCCTGTATCTTTCCCCTTCTTCCCGAAAGATCTCCCATAATGTCAGATCGGAAGAGCAC
>JAIVYW010000264.1:0-3206 GCA_048635215.1 Candidatus Atribacteria bacterium | reverse complement strand
GGTAGCAATCGGCAAAGTGATTGGAGAGCATCAATTCCAATGACATCTTTCTGGATTCTTTGATATCTTCGGAATTCTCAATGATCTCCATCCCGTCCCAGACATAAGTGGAACATGCGGGCATAAATGCCTTTGCGCCTTTTACTTCAACAAGGCATACGCGACATGAGGCATAATGGTCCAATCTCGGCTCTTCGCAAAGCGTCGGGATGAAAATACCCTGCTCTGTGGCAATATCAAGTATTGTCCTGCCCTTTTCCACCTCTAATTTTCTTCCATTAAAAGTTATTTGTACAGTTTCCATCAATTACTCCTTGATAATAGCGTCAAAGCGGCAGACATCATAACACTTCCCGCACTTGATACATGCTTGCTGATCTATCAGGTGCAGCTTTTTTACTTCGCCGCTGATGGCGTCCACGGGGCAATTGCGGGCACAAAGGGTACAACCCGTGCATTTCTCTTCATCAATAGTAAATGAGATCAGCTCCTTGCAGACACCGGCGGGACATTTCTTCCCTTCAATGTGAGCC
The DNA here is from genome assembly GCA_048635215.1 of Candidatus Atribacteria bacterium. Classification (GTDB taxonomy): domain Bacteria; phylum AUK180; class AUK180; order AUK180; family AUK180; genus JAGLWT01. The sequence continues at coordinate 2,673 of JAIVYW010000264.1, read as the reverse complement.
ACATACTCATCTCTGAAGTATTTCAGGCTTGTGATCACCGGGTTAGGAGCAGTTTGCCCGAGGCCGCAGAGAGAGCCATTCTTGACCTGATGCCCTAATTTCTCAAGTTCATCAAGATCCGACATCTTCCCTTCACCACGAGTAATGCGATCCAATATCTCATACATTCTTCTTGTTCCGATCCTGCAGAATGTGCACTTGCCGCAAGATTCCTCGACAGTAAAATTCAAGAAGTATTTCGCGACATCCACCATACAGGTTTCTTCGTCCATGACCACCATACCGCCGGAACCCATAATGGCTCCTGTGGCATTCAAGGCCTTATATTCGACAACCGTATCAAGAAGGGATTCCGGCAGACAGCCGCCGGAAGGGCCGCCGATCTGAACGGCTTTAAATTGTTTATCGTTCTTTATCCCGCCTGAAATATCAAAGATGATCTCACGCAGAGTGCTGCCCATGGGAACTTCAACCGTACCGGAATATTTCACTTTCCCCGTCAAGGCAAAGACCTTCGTCCCCTTGCTGTCCTCAGTACCGATCGCGGCATATTTTTCGGGACCATGAAACACTATCCATGGAATATTGGCTAAGGTCTCCACATTATTTATATTCGAGGGTTTGCCCCATAGCCCGCTTTCGGCTGGAAACGGCGGTTTTAGCGTGGGCATTCCTCTGTCACCTTCTATTGAATGCATCAAAGCCGTTTCTTCACCGCATACAAAAGCGCCTGCGCCTTTCTTGATCTCAAGATCGAAATCAAAACCGCTGCCGAAAATATTTTTACCTATAAAACCCTTTTCTCTCGCCTGAATCAAAGCTTTTTCCAATCTCTCGATCGCAAGCGGGTATTCTGCTCTGACATAAATGTATCCCATAGTTGCGCCGATAGCGCATCCGCCGATCACCATACCTTCAAGCACAGCATGCGGGTCACCTTCCAAAAGGGACCGGTCCATGAATGCACCGGGATCTCCCTCGTCAGCATTACATATAATATATTTCTGATCATTCTGAGAGCGGCGGGCGAATTTCCATTTCAAACCCGTAGGAAAGCCCGCTCCTCCACGGCCGCGAAGGCCGGAATCAAGGATCAGCTGGCAAAGGTCATCGCCGGGCATTTTCAATGCCTTCTTTAATCCCTCATAACCATCTTTTTCCAAATACTCTTCTATAGACTCGGGGTTAATTATACCGGAATTCCGCAAAGCGATCTTATGCTGTTTAGAAAAATACGGCTGCTTTGCAAATTCTTTTGAGGCTGTGTCATATATGATCCACTCCTTAGGTATTTCTGTTGCAAGTTTTTCCGCCAGAAGCCTTGCCCTCTCGGGATCAACATCCCCTATGGTAAGATTCCTGCCGTCCGTGAATTCTATCTCGACCAACGGCTCTCTGAAACACATGCCGATACAGCCGGTACCTTCCAATTTATCTCCAAGATCCGCTGATAATATATCGTAGATCTCCTGAGCGCCGGCAGCAAGTCCGCACGAAGCCATACCTACCTTGATCCTCTTGATATTATTCATCCGGCTGCTCCTTTTGATATCTCTCAATGATCTTCTTGACCTTGGTGGAGTCCAGCTTACCGAAAACCTTGTCATTTATCATTATAACAGGCGCCAATGAACAGCAGCCCAGACAGGCGACCTTTTCCAAGGTGAAAAGCTTGTCCTCGGTTGTTTCATCAACATCTATCTTCAGAGCTTCCTTCAATGTATCGGAAATGCTTTCTGCGTTATTAACAAAACAAGCGGTACCGTTACATATTCTTACAATATATTTACCGACCGGTTCCGAGCGGAATTGGGAGTAAAAAGTTATTACACCGTTTATCTTCGTTACCGGAATGCGTAATTCCTTGGAAATGACAGCAACGCTGTCAGGTGGAATGTATTTATACTTTTCCTGGATATCCTGCAAAACAGGGATCAATACTCCCCGTTCACCCTTATACTTAGCCAGCATCGGCTTCAATTCCTCAAGCATCTGTACCATAATCTACTCCATGATCAGTTCATTTTCAGAAAAAAAGAATGGGATCTCACTATCAGCGGATTGCGTCGAATCCGATCCATGTATACAATTCTCTCTGACATTGTGTGCATATTTGTGGCGGATCGTACCTTCCTTCGCCTCTAAGGGATTCGTCTTTCCCATGAGCTTTCGGAGGCCGAGAATAATATTTTCACCTTCCCATACGGATACAAATATCCGGCCGGTCAACATAAACTTCACCAGGCCGTCATAGAATTCTTTGCCCTTATGAACATGGTAGAATCCCTCGGCTTGCGCCTTGGAGAGTTTAACCACTTTTCCGGCAAGCAAATGATAGTCCTTTTCCTCTATCAGTGTAAGAATTTTACTGAGCTTATTTTCCTTCATCGCACGCGGCTTAATAATAATAAGAGTTCGTTCGATCATTGAGCGCTCCTTCCGAATATTTTTGCTTTCAAGAGTATTTGTAGTTTTTACTCCAAATTTCACCCCCTCTTGATTAGCTTTAGTAGAAAGATTAGAAATTAATCTCGTAACAGCCTCGAAAGTTGGATCATGTTCAAATGCGGCATCAGGTACATTAATCTCATATCCAAGATCCTTATTCAAAATATCTCTTAGTAATGACGAACCTAACAATGTAGGATTGAATTTGATTGTTGTATTATATCC
>JAIVYW010000263.1:0-3217 GCA_048635215.1 Candidatus Atribacteria bacterium | reverse complement strand
TACAGCCACGCCGTTCATTGTGGGTCTCGCTGAAGCGGCCATTGACACAGTATTGCCGCCAATCGTCCACAGATGTATCCTCTTCTCCCGCAGCCCTTTATCTACTATTTTTTCAGCTTCCAGCCCGGCTCCTTTTTCCTCGCCGTAGATGTCGATCTGAAAACTCTTTCCCCACCTATTCAAAAGATTCCGGTCATTTTCTTCAGCTACTCGAAGAGAACCCTTGGACATTTTTATTGTATTAAGGCGGGTTAATTGAAAAACTCCCTGCTCCATTGATGTAACAATACTGCATTCCGTCAGGTTCTTCCATATCGCTGAAAAGCTATCTGATAGAATACGGGAAGCTACAACGCCATTTACTTTTCTGCCTTTGTCTAATAGGTCTTCTGCAATGGCAGAAAGTATCTCGGGGTCTGCTTTGCCGGCAAGTATCAATGGATGAGGAGGTGTCATCAATGCCGGCGTAGCAACGATGCCGTCAATAGTCCCAGATGCGAAATAGGGGTTTTCATATGCCGAAGGGTCTTTCTGAAGGCGCATGGCTATGCCGATCATCAGGCTGTTCAGCGTTTCATCTTCAAGGAGCATCTCCTCCGAAGCTTTAAGAAAAGTATGAGGATCTTTATATGAGAGTACTTTCATTTGTGTTCCTTCTGCATTATATCACCTATGGGGAAATAAACAAGAGCAGAGGAAAGTGTGATGTGTGAAGTCTGAAGTGTAAAGTGGGTAAGTACAATGAATAATTGAGAAATGAAAAATGAACAATTACAGACAGAGGTTGGGCTCGAGGTTAGAGGTTAGGGCAGAGGGAAACATAGTGAACAGTGAACAATGAATAGAGAAAAGTGAATAGTGAAAAGTAAGAGATAGGGAATGAAGAATTGAGAAATGAAATGTAACACTTGACTTTGCTAATAGAATATGGTATTACATTGAAAGTTAGACTGAACTACAAAGAATAGAAAGGTCTACATAAGTTATAGGAGGCTTATATGAAAAAGCGATTTGTATTATTTATGCTGTTTGCTGCAGTTATCCTGCTCTCTGAAGTGAGTTTCTCAGCCGACATACTCGGATGTCCGAATGGTATTTTAAAGGGTACGATCTGGCCCCGGTTTAGTTTGAAAATGTATGACGCATCAGAAAAATGGAATAAGGTAAGTGAAGAAATGGTTGATATCAGTGAAGGAGCTGGAGTTCAGAGCCAAACAAAGAAGTCCTTCGACTTCCGCTTGGGATATGGTTTACTCAAGAATCTTGATATTGGATTAAATCTTAAATACGGTATGGTAGAGACAGAAAAGAAGAAGTCGCCAACAGATCCAATAAAAGAATTTACTCAAGAGGGTTTGACCGATCTCTGGCTTTCGGGTAAGTATATGTTTATCGATACATCAAGTGACGGATTCTTTGAATATCTTAAACTCTCTTTTGGAATTTCTTACGCCATTGCATTAAATAAGAAAGATGAAGCTTTGATCGCAGGTCTTACACCCGGAGTAGATCAATCGCAATCCGGATTATTGATACATGGCGGCCTCGCCGGCCTTTGTGAATATGCTGGACATTTACTCTATCATTACAAAGGAACCGCACCTGAGGTTCAGGGATTCGGCAGGAGCGGCCAAGATATACCTGACACGGTGAATTATATGTACAAACTCGAGAAGGGAGTTTTTGATTATTTAGGAATTGGAATTGCCGCGACAGGATTTTTTGGCGTGCAGGAAGATCTTTCCCTTGTTGATGCAAGCGGAGAGTCCTTGAAGCCGTATTGTCACAATATTATGTTGATGCTGGAGATTTTCCCATTCAAGTACACGAATTATGAAAAAAGGAAATTCTTTCTCATGTTAAACCTTCCTTATGCTGTGCGAACAACCGTGTCTCCCGATTATAGTGTGAATTTCGGAATAATGTATTCCATATGAAAATAAAGAACAGGATCATTACCCTATTTCTGCTCTTGCTCTTAATGATTCCATGTTCTTCCTTTGCCGCGAAATCACTAAAAAAAGAGATCGATGATGAAATGTTCATTAAGATCGCAAAGCGGGTTTCAAAAAGCAAGGAGGTTACACTTAGGAAAAAAGATTCGGTGAGGTATATTTACTTTAAGTCAAAACAATGTGAAGGATATGTGATCTTAAGCTCAGATTTTATTCAGATAAAAGGATATAACGGGCCGACAAATCTTGCGATCGTAATGGGTATAGACCTCAAGATCCAAAAAATAGTGATCATTGAAACAATGGATACCGGTGAGTACATAAACTATTTGAAGAAGAACGGATTTCTGAAAAGATTCATTGGACTATCTGTGAATACCGTTGGGAGTATTGATGCTATAAGCGGCTGCACGATCAGCTCTGAAGCCATTAAGAAGACCATTGCAATTGCACTTGAGAAGTTCGGCTCACTGCTGAAATAAAGGTGTCCGTGTGTTCCCGCGCCTTGCAGAAGGCGCGGGATAATCACAATCTCATTCCGCATCGATTCGCCATAATTTGCCGGTCCATGCAAATAATTTGACATTATAAAAAAAAATGGTACAATGTGGCGTGTGGATGTGGGAACACGGATCCCCTCCTATTACCACTCCACACACCCCTTTTTTTCATTTATCCCCTTTTTTCAATTATTTAAGGTGTGTGGAGTGAATGTGCATTGGCGATACGCCAATGGGTTCACAGGTTCGCATGTTCCAAGTTCACAGGTTACGCTACGCAGAGCACAAGCAACAAGTGCACAAGTTATGCTTCGTAGTGGACCCAACAGCCTGCTGAGCAGACTGAGTACGAGGTTGGGTGTACGAAGTGGAGATAAGAAAGGGGATGGATTCTTCAGTCGCTATCGTTCTTTCAGAATGACAAACATGTGTTTTCTATCTCATCATTGTTTATTGTCAATTGTACATTGTTCATTGTCTTTAGGTACGACATGTCCCATATTTTACTTCGCTCCGGTGTTCTATCATTATAACGGGTGATTATAACGAAGGAAACGATATAACGATTTCCAGGTTACGGGTGTGGATATTGCTTTGTTCTCCTCACTTCACACACCACACTTCACACTTCTTAACCCAAGTTTATCACACCAAAATATGAAAACAACGAATGTGATATGATTTACACGGTTTTATTTGAAATCTATGGGGACTACAAATTTTTACTCTTTTTCTTCGGTTTTATTACCAATATAACATCAT
>JAIVYW010000262.1:0-3269 GCA_048635215.1 Candidatus Atribacteria bacterium | reverse complement strand
TCTTTGGAGTAGCTTTCGTGGCTACCGGTTTTGGTGCCTGCTTCTTTGGCGCTGTTTCCTTTACATCCGGCTTGGATGTCTGATTTTCCAGTGCTGCTTTCTTCTTGGGATCTACCTTTTTGGTAACTTCAGCATCAGCGGTTTCTGCTTTCGCTTCTTTATTCTTAATAGCAGCTTTAGCCTTTGCCGATGGCGGCTCTCTGAAAAGATCTGTCCTCTTTCTCGGGATCTTTCTCTTTTCCAATGAGATGGCATCCACGGGGCACACTCCGGGGCAGAAGCCGCAGCCGAAGCAAAGCTCTTCATCTACGAACAACTCTCCATCTTCTCTATAGATGGCACGATGTCCGCCATCGTTGCATGCGATATAACACCTATTACATTGAATACATTTATCCTGATCAATAAATGCCGCGGGTGCGTCCTCTTCCTTATATGGCATAGCATCGTGTGAAACTATATAGGGTAATGCCTTGCCAACGATCTTGGAGACCGTCTTGTATTTCTTTCTTTCCAAATACCTATCCATGCCGTCGAGTAGAGAATCAATGATCCTGAAGCCGTGCATCATGGCAGCGGTACCTACTTGAACGGTTCCGGCTCCCGCCATCATCATCTCGATAGCATCAACATAAGTTGATAATCCGCCAACTCCCAGAATGGGTATTTTAACCGCCTGTGCGACCTGCGCGATATTTTTCAATGTCATGGGCTTAACTGACTTGCCCGTGATACCGCAGACACCACCGTAACCATTTACGGTAGGAATGGGCCTTCCCGTTTCGATATCAATGCCGAGTATTCCAAGTACAGAATTTGAGACCACGACACCATCTCCTCCGCCTCTTTTTACCGCTGCTGCGATCTCGGCGATATCGGTAACCTGTGGTGTCAATTTGATCAATACGGGAACATTCTTCGCGGCTTCCTTTACCCACGATGTCGCGATTTCAGTGGCCTTTGCAGATTGCGCAAGGGTTTTGCCCGGATCCTCTCCGATATTGCCCTGAGGGCATGAGAAGGAACATTCGATCATGTCTGCTCCCGCTTTGACAAGAGTTTTCGTAAGCAGCTGCCATTCTTTTTTATCCTGTCCCATGATACTGGGGATGATTATCTTTTCAGGGAACTTATCTTTCAATTTCTTGAGGACTTTTTCAATCCTGGAAAGTGGATATTCAGAGATCAGATCAATATTGCCAAGTGTCATCAATCTGCCGGCGCTGTCCTTAATAAAATGCATCATCGGATATTTCAGATTTACTTCCTGAGAATCGACCGCAGTGGTCTTCAGGATGGCTCCCGCCCAGCCGGCGCGGAATGCGTCAACCAACATATCGAATTCGTCCGTTGAAGGTGTTGCTGCAAGAATATAGGGATTTTCAAAGGTTTTTCCCAGGAAATCAATTTTTAATCTTTCTTTATCCATCAGATTCTCCTAAAGTTCCTCTAAGATAAGGTTTGCGACTTCTTTTGCGAGCTTAACGGCTTCCACTACGGTGCCGCCTCCGTTTACGATATCACCAACAAGATAAACATTATCCACGGAAGACTGATAATCATCTCCGATCTCGGGCAGGTTCCCGTCAAGAGCAAATCCAAGGTCCCGAAAGAGTTTTTCATCGGCTGTTTGTCCAACCGCGAAAACGATGGCATCACATTTTACTTTAAAATTGGTATTCTTGATAGCTACCGGCTTTGGCCTGCCTCTTTTATCTTCAACAAGTGTGTTTTCGATGAATTCAAGAAATAGATCTCCGGAATTATTTCTATTTATCTGTACCGGAGAACATAAATAATTTAAAGATACACTATGTTCTTCCGCTCTTTGTATCTCCTCATGGGATGCGGGCATTTCGTTCCTGCCTCTCCGGTAATAGAGGCTTACCCTTCTTGCCGTTTTCAGGGCTTGTGTGGCACAATCCATGGCAACATCACCACCACCGATAACTATTACATGACCGCCCAGTTTCTTTGGTTTTGCCGGCCGTGCTAATTTTAAAAAGTCATCTGCAAAGAATACATTTGAATGTCCGGAACCCTTGATATCGATCTTCTTTGAGCTAAGTCCGGTCGCAATAATAACTGCGTCATTGTCCTTTACGAGATTCTTCAGGTGAATATTTTTTCCAAGGGTCTTGTTATAATGGATCTCGATATTCATGGATAGGATCCTCTTGAAATCCATTTCGATCGATCCGTCCGGTATCCTCTCAGTAGGAAGAGTGGAATTTAAAACCCCTCCTATTTTCTTGCTTTGTTCATAGATCCTGGCAAGGATACCATGTCGGGAAAGAAAAGCTGCAGCGGCCATTCCTCCGGGTCCTGCTCCGATGATGGCGACCTTCTTGCCTGTATAGTGGATAGGGTCTTCATCAGGAAGTATATTTTGTACCGCATAATGCTGCAGTAGGGGAATATTTATTGGCTTTCCTTGTTTCGCCAAAGTACATTTACCACGACACAATTCATCAGAAGGACAGATCTCTGCGCAGATAGCTCCCAGAGGATTATCGTCATAGACTATCCTTGCGGCTCTCGTATCATGCAACTCTCTGATCGCTTTGATAAATTCAGGAATATCTATGTTTGCAGGGCACCCTTTGATACATGGCGCATCATAGCAATAAAGACATCTTCCCGCTTCGAACCTTATGTTGGTTCTCTCTTTTTCAGTATACTTCATATATACTCCTATTTGACTTTTCCAGATTATATCATATAATTTAAAGGAAAAGAGAGAAAAAATCAAGAGTAGGAGGAAATTATCTCAGTTGTTAGTTTGCTTTACTTAAGCCGAAACCGCATTTGCATGGAATCAAAATATTCCTCCGCCTTGATGGAAGTGTAGCGAAATGATCTTGATCATTACCCACAATAATTCGGATTTTGACGCGATCGCTTCTTCGTATCTACTGAAAAAGATCTTTCCCGATTCCGTGATCCTTAGGCCTTCCTCTATTGAAAAAGAGGTAGAAGAGTATCTCGAATCCTCGGAACTCCATATACCGTTCCATGATCCAACTGATGAAAAGTTCGCTAAAATTATATTTACGGATTGCTCATCAGATCAGGAACTTATCGATAAATACGGTGCGAAAAACTGTACCGTCAAGGTTTATGATCATCATCCGACAGATGATTACGGAAGTAATGTTTCACTTTTATTCAGAAAATTTGCAGCGAAATTACGCAATATTGATCCGGAGGAAGCGTTTCTTGCACTGCTGGGAATATACCAGGATACAGGCGGCTTGACCTATGCATCT